>JBDTEF010000312.1:0-7971 GCA_039922615.1 Ginsengibacter sp. | reverse complement strand
GAAAATATTTCCAAAAAGATAAAAATTTAATTGATTTTTTGTTTCGTGAACCCTATCTTCGTCCCACTTGAGAGAATATTCTCATCATCTTTGAATTTATCGGAACAGAAATTTAGTTAGCCCTGGACTAATGATCGGGCGCATTGACTACTATATTTCTACATTAAAAAAACAACTACAACGAAGTATGAAGAAACTTACCGTTTTATGTTGCGCTGCTTTTTTAGCATGCAGCGTACAATTTGCACAGGCTCAATCAAGTGTAAATAGTTTTAAACTAAACAGCAGTGACGAAAACACAAATTACAACAACAATGCCGGGATTCTTTTTACACCGGCAGGCATATTAAAAACAACAGAAAGCGGTGGTTTAAGGAGTATAAAACCAGAAGCAGCATCTATTGAAGCTCCTGCGGTCGCTATTGAATCTACATCAGGCATTGAAAAATTGTCCGGTTTACAATTCAAATACGCAATGTTGATGAACATAGATGTTGAATCATTAAAAAATATGTCCTTATTGCGTTTTATAGATGATTGGTTTGGTACCCGCTACCATTTTGGTGGTACCACGAGAAAAGGGATCGATTGCAGTGCGTTAACGGGTGGTTTGTTCATGATGGTGTATGGTTTCGCTCTTCCACGAACTGCCAGGCAGCAATACGAATCAAGTAAGCGCATAAAAAAAGAAGATTTACATGAAGGAGATCTTGTATTTTTTAATACAACAGGCGGAGTTTCTCACGTAGGTTTTTACCTCGAAAATAATTATTTTGTTCATGCGAGTTCGAGCCAGGGCGTCACGATAAGTAACCTTGATGAAAGTTATTATTCAAAAAGGTTTATCAGCGGTGGAAGAATTATGGAGTGATTTTTTTAGTTTTTTATAATTTTTTTTTTGAATGGGAAATCGAAAGATTTCCCATTCTTTTTACGTTGAATAATTTTGTTGAAGCAGGTTAAAATTATTTTGGTATTTCTACAAAAAAATATCCGCCAGAATTTTTTTTCTCATAATATTACTGATATTTTTACGCATCAATACTATGGAAACAAAATCGCCTTTTTACCTTAGAGCTACCATTACCCTTTTTGGTATCGCCTTGTTTATTTTTGTCCTTTATATTTTACGTAGCGTACTAGTACCCCTTTCATTCGCGATGATGTTCTCAATTTTGCTCAATCCCTTTGTAAATTGGATCGAATCAAAAGGCGTAAATAAAATTGTGGCCATTTCCCTGGCATTATTGACAGCGATTCTTGTGGTTTCCGGAATCATGCTGTTTATTTCTTCCCAGGTGGCCAATTTTACAGAAAATGTACCTATCCTGGAAAAGAAAATGGGTGAGATGTTTCACCAGTTTCAGCTTTTCCTAAGCAATCATTATTCTCTCTCATTGAGCAAGCAAAGCCAATTGCTTACTGAAGCGGTCGATAAGCTGAAACCCTTAATAGGCCAAACGCTGGGCT
The DNA here is from genome assembly GCA_039922615.1 of Ginsengibacter sp. GTDB lineage: Bacteria > Bacteroidota > Bacteroidia > Chitinophagales > Chitinophagaceae > Ginsengibacter. The sequence goes on along the minus strand of JBDTEF010000312.1, from coordinate 6,501 downwards.
CTGTTCTTGGCGCATTAAGTATGATCGTATTGTTGCCTATTTATATCTTCCTGATATTATTTTACAAGAAATTAATTCTTAATTTTTTATATGAAATTTTCGCAGAAAAGAATTCTGATAAAGTAGGAAAGGTATTGCAGGAAACTAAAAATGCCATTCAAAGTTATATGGTTGGTTTATTACTGGAATCCATGATTGTGGCAGTAATGAATTCTGTGGCCTTGCTTCTTCTTGGTATTAAATACGCTATTTTAATAGGTGTTATAGGCGCCATACTAAATATTCTTCCCTATATAGGCGGCATTATTGCAATCTTATTGCCAGTATTGATTGCTATGATCACAAAAGATGGCTATACTACACAACTCGCTGTGGTTGCAGCTTATGCCGTCATACAATTTATTGATAATAACATTATAGTTCCACGGATTGTATCATCAAAGGTAAAGATCAATGCGCTGGTTTCTTTAGTAATTGTATTGTTAGGTGGCGCAATTTGGGGTGTTTCAGGAATGTTTTTATCCATTCCATTTGTGGCAGTTCTCAAAATTATTTTTGATAGGGTAGATGGTTTACGTCCCTGGGGTAAACTACTGGGTACAGATGTTCCTTTTCTTCATAAAGGCCAGTTATGGAGTAGGAGATTTGGCAGGCGAAAAAGGGCGGTAGTTATGAATGATGAGTGAAGAATGATGAGTGAAGAATGATGAGTTATGAATGATGAATGATGAATGATGAATGAGCTATGTCCCGATAACCATCGGGAAAAATACGATGTTGTACACAAATTTCAATTTAATATCCTGAAAATTTTGTGGTATTTTATTCCCCTTAAAATAATTTAAAAACATTTTCTTTTGTCATAATATTTATTAGCACCTAAAATGGATTTATTACCTAATATTATACACCCTTTAAACTATTCATGATCATCTCTTTTCTTCTCCTGGAAATAGGGAAAGATTTTCCATTTGCCATCAAAATATTCCCATCCCTGTCTACAGAAGTTACAAATTTTTTATTCACAAGATAGGACTTGTGAATGCGCAAAAAACCATATTCTTCCAGCAGATCCTCATATTCACCCAAGGTTCTGGAGATCATAACGGGCTTATGCGTGTTAAAGGTAAACTGCGTATAATTATTTTCACCTTCACAATATAATATGTCTGCCGGTGCATAAAAGAAAACACCTTTAGTAGTAGATAATGCCAGTTTAAATTCAGATGTATTGGATTGCTGAAGATTCTGAATCAGGTTGTTGATCAATAATGGCCGGTTACTATTTTTCTGCCTGTCTATATGCCGGTGAATGGCGGTTTGTAATTCAAAAATATCGATCGGCTTCAATAGATAATCCAGGGCACTAAACCGTATGGCTTTAATGGCATAATGATCATGAGCTGTCGTAAATATAACATCAAAATTATTTTCAGGCGCCATACTTAGCAGGTCAAACCCATTCATTACAGGCATGTCTATATCAAGCATTACCAATGAAGGATGAAATGATTGAAGCAATTTTAGCCCATCCAATACATTGTCACAATAAATGATTTCTGTATCCGGAATGTATTTCTTAATCAATATTTCCAAGATATTTCCTGCGGAAATTTCGTCATCTACAATTAGAATTTTAATCATTTTAGCATGTTTTTACTATTTATAAATGGGCCGGAAAGGTGAGTTTAACGGTAGTGCCTGCAGGTGAGCCATCATTATTTAATTCATCTATTATTTCTAAGTCGATTTCTACATTCAACTGCCGTTCTAAAATGGAAAGCCTGTTTTGCATCAGGATTGTACCTCTCGATTCATGCTGATCCATTCCTAATTTTTCTTTCTTAATTTTTTCTGCCGCGGCCCTTCCTATACCATTATCAGAAACAGTGATGGTAAATTTTTCATCATGTTCAGCATAAATAATTTTCAATATCTTTTCTTCCTGCGTATTCCGCAATCCATGCCATAAGGCATTTTCCACAAATGGTTGCGTGATCATTGAAGGAATCATCACCTCATCATCAAGCATATTTCCACCGGCTATTATTTCGTAGGAGAAGGATTTGCTAAATCGAAGAGATTCCAACTCCAGGTAGAGTTCCAGCATTTCTATTTCTTTTTTCAGCGGAATCAATTCTTTTTCAGAGTTATTTAAAACCATTCTTTGCAGCTTGCTGAATTTGGATAGATACTGATAGGCTGAATCTACTTTACCGGTCAGGATACACTCTTGTATCGCATTCAGGCTATTGAAGATAAAATGTGGATTCATTTGGCTGCGAAGTGCTTCCAGCTTTGTCTTATACAGTTGTTCATTGATGTAATGCAATTCTAATTTCTGCTTTTGCAAAACCTGTTGTGCTTCAATGGAAATAATTTTATTGCTAACGAGTGTGGCAACCGTAATTAAGACCTGCAGGTGCTGTGGCGTAAAAAAATTCTTTTCCCGATGCTCACTATCCACGACGCCTAAAAGTTCGCCATTATGAAGAATCGGGACTGTTATTTCACTGTATCGGACCTCATTGTCAGCACGATAGCGGTTATCCAATGAAGTGTCGTGCACTATTAATGGTTCCCTGGTATTGATTACATGACCCACAATCCCCTGGCCGGGAAGCACCTCCATATGCATTGTCTTTATTTTTTCCGGGGAGTCTTGCACTTCGAAGCCTGCTTTTTGCACCAACTTCGTTTTTGCCGGGTTCCACATATAAATAATACAATCTTCAAAACCTAAAGTGCCTATTAAATTGTTTGCCACATCCCACAAAACATCGTCAACTGAATTTTTATCGACCAATGAGGAGGAAAAAAAGTTAATTATTTCTTCTAATTCCATTCTTGACCGATATTGATCTGCCTTTAACTTTTGAATTTGTAATTTTTTCTCCTCGGTGGCCATTATATTTTTCTCCCTTCTTTTGACAAGTAAAATGGTAAGCAGAAGTAACGTTCCACCTGCTAAACAAAGGAACCACCATGTTTTATAATAAGGAGGCTTTACCGTAATGTTTAAAGAGGTTATTTTACTTTCAATTCCGTCTCTGTTTATTCCTTTCACTTCAAAAATGTAATGTCCATTAGTCAAATTACTATAAACAGATGAATTATTTTTATCTGCCAATACCCAGGATTTATCAATTCCATTTAACCGAAAATATATTTTTGTTCCGGCTTCTTTCAATATTCTTAGAATTGAAAATTCGATCCGTAAAAAATTTTGATTGTAGGCAAACTCAAGTGTCTGATCTTTATTCTCTAAATGGATTGGCAACCATTTATTGTATAAATAGATACCAGTGATGCCTGGTGAAGGAGAAGGGGATATCTTATTAAAATTAGCAGGATTGAAAGACATAAAGCCGGAGGAATTGCCTACAAGAATGGTTTTGTTTTTCAGGCTATAAATGATACCATTGAATGCATTATCTAATATGCCATCTTCTGCAGAAAAGGTTTTTACCGCCAGTGTATGCATATCTATTTTGCAAAAACCTCCACTTCCACAAGTAGCCCACACATTTCCAAAATCATCTTTTATTAAACGGAGCACAAAATTATTGGGCAATCCTTCCCTGGTGGTAATCGTGGTAAATTTTTTAGTGCGCTTGTCAAAAATATTGAGACCCATTTCTGTGGCAATTACCAGCGTATCATTATGGTAATCAATTATATCGTTAACGAAATTACTGCTGATCCCATTTGGAACTTCCCTGTTTTTTTTATAGATCGCAATGGTTTTCCCTGTAAATTTATCCATTAATACTAACCCGTATTCCATGGTCCCGACCCAAATTTTATCATCCTGGAGTAAGAGAGAAAAAACCCTGTTTGCAAATTTATTGTCTTTATTTATGTAGCTGTCATAGAGTTTTTTCGTTTTATTTTTCCTGTTTATTTTTTGTAAACCATTTCTCCATGTGCCAAGCCAGATATCATCCCCATCCTCTTGAATGGTATTGATAGGGCCTGAAATTAAGGTATCACTATTCTTTTCGATTGTCGATTTATCAATATCGATCTTCAGTGACCTGCCAACCTGGTTAGGTGCAATGAGCGTATTATTCTGCTGTAAAAATAATAGCCATACCTGGTTGATGCCCTGGTCATCATTTATTAAAGGAATTGAAAATTTCTTTTTGAAAAGCAAATTGCTATCCGCCTGAACGATGCCTGCATTGGGTGCATAATAGGCGATGAATATATCGCCGGAAGGCACCTGCAGAAAGTCTGAGACGACTACATGTGGAAATTTTTCAGAGTTTACTTTGCTGCCATGGTTATTAAAAAAGAGTTGTTTGGATGGATTGGTAACATTGAGACCGGAAGAATTTCCAATAATAATATTACCATTTTTATCCTCTGCTATTTCAACACTTTCCTCGCTATTTTCATCATCGTGATAGCTGAAGGAGGATGTATTATTTGCTCTCACAAAAAAGAAACTATCTGCCAAAGGATCGTACACTGACAGGCCTTTACTTAGTATGGGAATTATTATATTTCCATTTTCAAAACGGAAAGCTCCTCTTACAGATTGATCTCCATCCCTGGGTTTTGATGTATTTTTAAGATTTGCAGAAAAATAATATCTTTTCAATTTATTGGATGAAAAAATATAACGTTCAATGTGTTTTTCAAAGACGGCCCACAGCGTATCTTGGTTTCTGATAATAGCCGAAGCAAATTGTTTGAAATCAAATATCGGCAGGTGTTGTGGATTGTAAGAATTATCAAATAATCGCTTTTCTGTCTGGCTATACATTTTTACTCCTTCCGAAGTAGAGAGCCAAATATTGTTTTCCTCATCTACATAAAGAATACTGGTATTAACTCCCTTTTTTATTCCCAACACATCATTGTAAAACAGGAAAACATTTCGTTTTTCATCAAGCTTAAAATACCCTTCATGGCCTGCTACCCAAATGCCACCTTCCTTATCTTCCGTTATTTTCCAAACACCGTCAATCTTTGGAACCTGATCCGTTTGTAAATTATAGGTATAAAATTTCCTGGATATCCTGTCTAGTAAATAAACACCACCCAAGGAATTACCTATCCATAATCTTTTTTTACTATCCTCAAATATGGTTGAGATCAAATCAGACTGCAATGCCTGGCTGTCTTTAATATTAGTAATATAATTTTGAAAACGGGTGCCATCGTATCTCTGAAGGCCTGCTTGTGTGCCTATCCATATGTAACCTTCCTTATCACAAAAGATTGAAGTGACTTTGTTATTGATAAGGCCGTCATCTTCGTTGAGGTGTTTAAAGTTATACTCACTATTTTGACACTTTGCAGTTTGTGGAACACAAATAACTAAGAAAAGTATGTACCATATGGTTTTATGTATTTGAATAAAAATAGCATTGAAATTTGAATACGTAAAATTATAGGATATTATCGATCTGATACTTCCATTCCCTCAATTGTTTTCTCCATTCCCTCAATAGAAGTTGGACATTCCCGTTGCCTCATTAAAAAATACTTCTGGCTAAATAACCAATGTCATTTGAAAATTACTCATTTCCATCAATACTATATCCCATTAGGTTTGTACATTAATACGAATAAGATGAGAGAGAATGGAAAAATTGATGATTTGATTTTGCAGCTTAAGGCAGAGCTTGAACGACTGGGCTTATGGCAGCAAGCAATTCCTTCCTGGGTAAATAGCTTTGATGAAAAGCATCTTTTTCAATCGGATTTTGCGCAGTGGTTGCAATTTGTTTTTGTTCCCAACCGTTTACAGGCTGGACATAAGATAACCAAAGGTCCCCACCTGCTATTGGTACCCCAGGCCATGAAATTTTTTGGTACCGAATTGCAAAAAGGAAAATTGTTGGAAATTTTAATAGAAATAGATGGTTTGCTATGAATTATCAATTTTTAAATGCCTTTTTATTTCCGGTGTGCGGCAATGATCACTAAAAACTAAATCAAAATAAAAACTAAAATGAAGTCAACATTAATTATTTCCGCTTTTTTCCTCTTTTTCTCAAACGTTTCCTGTAAAAAATCGGATAATCCACCACCACCCCCGCCGCCACCTCCTGGGAAAGTCAGTCTGATTAAAGAAGTTTCAACAAGCGTGAATGGTGCTACAGCAACCATAAATTCGTATGAATATAATACAAACAATAAGATTAAACATATAAAATATGGTGATGGCTCTTATTGTAATTTCATTTATAGCGGTCAATCGGTTATCGCAGATTGCTATGATAAAAATGCAGTTGCCTCAGTGAAATTTACTTATACGCTAAACGCGGCAGGATTGGTTTCAAACGTAGTATATAATACTCTGACTAACGTTTTTAGATTACAATGATTTCTAAGTCATTACAAAACCAAGATCGTCAGGTTTGAGTTCCAATTTAGCGATGTTTTTTTTAATTTTCTCAATCACTTTTGCCTTTCTTTTCTGGTCGAGGAATAAATATTCTGTGGGTGGGGTATAGGGTATTTTTTTTACGATCATGTTCCAGATAA
>JBDTEF010000311.1:0-7935 GCA_039922615.1 Ginsengibacter sp. | reverse complement strand
TTTAAAACCCTCATTAAAGGTTGGATTCAAATAAATAATATCATCATCCCCCTTGTCAATAGCGATATTGTAACTGACAGTCATCGGCTCATCAAGGTCTGTAAGTGCTTCCATCTCCAGGTCACTGATAGACATATTTTGCGGATAGGCATTTTTAAGTTCTTTCAAATAATCCTCTTTTCCACTCGCAACAATTTTATTTCTTAAAGAGTACGATTGATAATAACCCAATTGTTTTCTTGCATTTCCTTTCCATGATCCGGAAGGATCAGCAAACATAAAATATTGATTAACCTCACTTTCCTTTATAGAATCGGGCGTCAGTAAAATAGATGAAGCTTCGTCATCAACTATTCTTGCATTACCATTATAGCAATTAATGGGCAACTTGTCAAATCCAAGCCTGGCTTTGCTTGCATCCAGGTAATAACGCTTACCGTCGATGTCAGTTTGTACTATTACATAATTCATGGAAGAGATCATGGGTGTATAATCAAATGCATAGCCATGTTCGGCCGTACTCAATACCACCGGGTTAGCATTAATTCCGGCATACCGAAGCATGGCAGTCAGGAGGAGATTCAATTCGGCCGGCTTTCCTTTTTTCGCCTTGAAAACGTTTTTTAAGTTATCACTCATGTAAATGCCGCCGCCATCAGTATGGGAATATTGATCACGCACATACGCATAAATTGATTTTGCTTTTTCAAGTTTGTCTTCCGTTTTACTATACAAAGGTTTTAGCTCATCGCCCAGCCAGTTATTATTCGCATTTAATTTTTGACCAAAACTTTCTGATTTGTTCAAATCTCTCATAACCTCTTGCCAGGTAGTGCTGTAATTATGAAATTTAAGTGGCTCTCTTTGTGTCATCAATAAAAGCTCCATACGTGCAATATGATTTTTTACACTCCTTGTATAGCTTTCTTCTTTTAAGGCAGGAATATCAATCATTACCCAGCGATATTCAGCAACATTGGTTGTAAACGTAAACTTGTCTGTTGCATTACCTGTACTCTGATCCATGACGGTAAATTGGTTCTTTCCGGATTTTCTCTCATTGATATACAGTCGGTGATAACCGAGTTGTAACTGCCTGTAATCATAAAAGTCGGGAACGGTAAAAGTCATTTCGCTCCATAAAACCGGCATCGCCGTACTTTGAAAATACCATGTATCCGGAACCATTAGAAAATCACTATTGGTGACGTAATCAAATTCTATAATGCTCCCTTCTTTTACCTGGGGCATAGTAAATTTCGCCAGGATACGATTTTTATCGACTTTTTCATAGATGATATCTCCTTTTTTCATCTTGGTTTCCGATATTTTTTCATTTTCTAAATTATAGGTTACTGCCTTAAATGTGACAATTTTTTCTTCCAATGCCTCGTTTTTATAAAGAGGAATTTCTATGGTTGCTTCGTCATATGATTTTTTGTTAAGTATATGTATTACTGAATGAAAATGATCTTCCAGGGAAAACCCGCCTTTTACATTTCCTACAATAGAAAGATCGCGCCTTTTATTAAGAACAACCGCTCCCGCTTCCTTATCTATGTCATATTCTTTGACGTTTAAATGTGCTGCAGTAATTTGGCCATATTTTTCAAATCCGGACAATTTTTTCTGGGCGGATGAAAACAAAGCACAGCCTGTAAAGAGTATAGTTAGCAGTAGTTTCATTGGTAGAATTTGAATAAAAGTATACTAAAAAAGGAAGGCAAAAAAATATATTTTTAGTTTTCTTTAACAAATCCTAGGATGGAATTTTTATTGAAAAAGACAGGCGAAATAGGATCATTGGTAGAAATTTTAGTAGGAGGTTAGAATGGTTTTGGGGATAAACATATCAATTTTATTTTATGATCAAATTGTTTAATTTATTGGGAAATAATCTAAATTGTGTTTGCAATTGAAGTATACATAAATCAGTAACCATTAAAAAAAATTAAATGAAAATGAAACTTTCAACCACAGTCATTGCATTTATTACATTACTCTTTTGTTCATGTAATGGGCAAAGCTCTAAAGGTGGGGAACCAACAAATAAGGAGCCTGAAGAAAATAATGCCTCATTGAGCCTTGACGATGACAATGGAAAAACAGGCAATTTTAAAGTAGATGGTAAGGACTTCAGCGGGAAGGTAACCACGCAACATTTTGGCGACAAAGAAAAAGGGAATTTTTCTGTACTTTGTCAGGAAGATGGAGAAAAAAGTAATTTCGCGCTTTTACAAATAACATTTGTAACCGAATCTGATGCCAGGGGCAAAAGAGAGTTGAAATTACACGACAGTCCGATGCTGCCAATGACTGATCCTGTGCCGGGAATCGTTGCTGTTGGTTTAACGGGGTTTGGTGAGAAATTTGGTGATAAGGAATACTCAGGTACTTCAAAATCGAGCGGAACTATCAATGTTTCAAATAATACTATTTCACTCAAAAATTTAAAAATTTACAACCAGGACACAAAGGAAGTAACCGTTGATGCGGAAATTCCATTTTAGGTGAATCCACAGAAAGGTCTTAGCTTATTGTTTTGATATTAAACTCTTTTACTTTAAATAACGCCCTATTATTAATCTGCCTGATTTATTTGTGATGATAGGCCATTAAAATGCCTACAAATTGAAAATAAATTTTGTCAATTTTATAAATCACCTATCTTCAATTTTCTAATCGAAAATGAATCTACTTATCAACACTTATTATTATTACTATCAACGCCAATTGGTGCCGGTAGAATATTGTTTGTGATGTAACAAAAAATATTTCAAAATCTACAGCCGGCCTTATCGCCGGCTTTTTTTATGCTTATACCTTAATAAAAAAATCAAATGAAAAAATCAACCGTTCAAATTTACAGTGACTACACAACAGAGGATTTCCAGGTATGGAAAATCTTATTCAACCGGCAGATGGAAACCTTGCAACCTTATGTGTCTGAATCCTTTTTAGCAGCAATGAAAATTATCAATTTTTCAGCAAAAAAAATTCCTCATTTTGAAGAAACGAATGCCATTCTGAATGATATTACAGGCTGGCAACTTACGGTAGTACCGGAGTTAAGTCCTGCTGCGGAGTTTTTCAGTTTTTTAGCAGAGAAAAGATTTACTGCCACCTGCTGGTTACGCAGTTTGCGTCAACTGGATTACATAGAAGAACCAGATATGTTTCATGACGTATTCGCACACGGGCCTTTACTGGCTAATAAAAGCTATGCAGCTTTTTTTGAGAAACTAGGTAGACTCGCCATCCGGTTTTTAGATGATGAGGAAATAATAAAAAAAATACAAAGAATTTACTGGTTTACCATTGAATTTGGTTTGATAAAAGAGGGCGGTGAAGAGAAGATCTATGGCGCCGGCATTATTTCTTCCAAAGAAGAAACGGCGCACGTACTTAGCGCTGATTCAATAAAAAAATCATTCGATATTGATGTGATCATGGCGCATGATTTTCGCACGGATATTTTGCAGGATACTTATTATGTGATAGACAGTTTTGCACAATTAGAAAATGTGCTGGATGTGTTAGAAGAAAAATTGTGTGGAGAGTTGGTAATATAGCATCTATCTTTTTTTTGCAATCGAAGTTTAAAATTCGATAACTATTTTATACTCATGCGGGTCTCCTTCGGGAGACTCTTTGCATGAAAAGCATAATCGTCTTTTTCTCTATTGATCAATTGGATTCCTTAAACAGGGATGTCGGGTTAATGTTCGTATTAGATTTTCCCCAATTCAGCAAAGAAATTACATTCATTTTTATGCTACATATCTCTTTTCTCTCTAAATAAATTTAGAAATAAATTTAAAATATATCCATTATTATGAATAGACGTATTGGATCTTGTTATAAATCTTTCCAATTTGTTTAGTTTAAACTCATCTATCACTTTACCAAATGTTCATTAGTAAATAAAACCTGTTACAAATAAAATATTCCAATAAAATCAATATAAAAACGTACGTTTATATATAGGAATTACTTACTAATCATTAAAATACCAAATGTATAAAACTTCCAATTCTGCCAGAATTGAATCAATCTCTACACTCATAGAAGATTTGATACTGACTTTGGCAGTTTATATGCAAATGATGGCAACTTTTCTATCAATTTTGAATTCGATCAAAATAAAGACTTCAGGCATAAAAATAAATTCAATTACATCAATTTTTTTTGGTCGGTGAGATAGGTCTTTTCTTGAACTGAAAAGTACCATCAAATTTTGATTGACGGAGCTTATGAGGTTTAATGATAAATAAATGTTTTTAATAAATGGATTTATGAATCCTCATGAATCAATTCTTCGATAAAATAATTTAGATAGTCATCATGAAAGTAAAATCTATTACAGGGAAATCTAGAGAAGAAATTAAAACTTCTTTAGATTTAATTATGGCCACAGGATACAAACCAACTGTGGCCATTGTTCATTAAGAAAAAGAATAATTAATAATAATTAACCAAATCAAAAACAAATGAAAAAACTTTCATTCATTTTCCTCTTCTGCGTAAGCATCGTTATTTCTTATCTACCTGCACAGGCGCAAATTCCTGCATCGCAGTTGGACACAATGGTGCAAAACTCTCTTAAAAAATTCAATGTTGCCGGTGTTGCTGTGGCCATTGTAAAAGATGGTAAGGTTGTTTATGAAAAAGGATTTGGGGTAAAATCAATCGCAACCAATTCGCCGGTAGATGTGCACACCAATTTTCAGATTGCCTCCAACAGCAAAGCCTTTACCACTGCGGCTTTATCCATTTTAGTGGATGAAAAGAAAATTTCCTGGCAGGATAAAGTGCGGGACTATATTCCGGAATTTAAAATGTACAATTATTATGTCACCGAAAATTTTATGATCGAAGATCTCTTGTGTCACAGGAGTGGCCTGGGTTTGGGCGCTGGTGACCTGATGGATTTTCCCGATGGAACAGATTTTACGATTAAAGACAAACTAACTTTTGCCCAACACTTTAAACCGGTTTCTCCTTTTCGCACAAAATGGGATTACGACAACCAGCTATACGTGATAGCGGGAGAATTGATTGCCAGGGTTAGTGGTATGAGTTGGGAAAAAATTGTACAAACAAGAATCCTTGATCCTTTACAAATGTCTAATTCTTTTTCATCGCTTGGTGCCATGAAAGACAAAACGAATATGGCCACGCCACATTCAACCAGTACCGGGAAAATAAGAACGATTTCTTTTTTTAATGATCAGCTAATTGGTGCCGCTGGTGGTGTTATTTCAAATGTAGATGACATGAGTAAATGGATGATCACCCAATTAAATAAAGGAAAATATGGAACTGATTTGGACAAGCAGCTTTTCTCTTCAGCGCGCCAGAGAGAAATGTGGACGATCCACACCGTTATGGATGCCAATACATTTCCGCGTTACAATCAACATTTTGCGGGCTACGGGCTTGGTTGGGGATTAGCAGATATCAAGGGGAACTTGCAGGTTTCGCATACGGGTGGCTTACCGGGTATGTTGACCAGCGTTATGCTTATGCCTGATTTGAAATTAGGTATTGTTATTTTGACCAATACGGAAAACGGCGGCGGTGCTTTATTTACCGCTATTCAGCAAACGATTATGGATAGTTATTTAGGGATGGATGATTTTCATTGGGTGGATAAATACGCCAGAATGTTAGAAGGAAATGCGAGCAACACAGATGCGGCAACAGCAAAAGTTTGGGAAACAGTTGCAGCGGCTAAAAATACCAAAATAAATGCAGCAGATTATAAGGGTATTTATGAAGACAAATGGTTTGGCAAAGTAGAAGTGTTTTTAAAAGGAGATCAATTGTGGTTTAAAGCTTATCGCTCACCAAAACTAAATGGCCCTATGGCTTTTTATAAAGCCAACACTTTCGCAATCAAATGGGAATACCAGGATATGCCTGCTGATGCATTTGCGATGTTCACTTTGGATGAAAATGGTAAGGGGCAAAGCATAAAAATGAAAGGAATTTCACAGGCGATTGATTTCAGTTTTGATTTTCAGGATCTGGATCTGCAAAGAGTAAAATAAATCGTTTATCGGATGATCTACTCACCAACCGAAATATAATATCAGAAAGAAAGGTTGGTGAGGACAACAACCATTAATAAAAAAATACAGAAGCAATAATTCAGAATGAAAGAAAAGAACCTAATAAGTCAGAAGCCTTCTCACCAATTGAGTTGGTCACATTTGGTAGAACTTCTAAAAATTGGAGATTATCTGAATTCCCAAGTGGAGTTCCCGGGAATCGAAATTAGAAACTGCATTGTCGCTGGATACATGCAACATTTTAAGAAATATCTAAAAGGTGCGACACTGTCGCACCAATTGAATTGAAGTCAGTTGTCCGAAAAAATCGGACAACTGAAAATGGAATTATCAGATGGTAAATTTTATTTTATCGGTTGGGATTAAAACTACCAATTTAGAAAGAATTAAAACAAATGAACAATACTCCCAAATCCCGCCGCCTCGCAGCTATCATGTTTACAGACATCGTTGGCTACACGGCATTAATGGGTAATGATGAACAAAAAGCATTTGAATTGCTCAACATCAACCGGGGTATTCAAAAACCTGCCATTGAAGAATTTAATGGCACCTGGATAAAAGAATTGGGCGACGGCGTGATGGCAAGTTTCGATACCATTTCGGATGCAGTAAATGCTGCGATAAAAATTCAAAAGGAATGCAATGTTACTAATAAATTTCAGCTTCGTATTGGCATACACTTGGGAGAAGTAGTGGTAGAAGAAGGCGATGTATTTGGCGATGCCGTAAACATTGCCGCAAGAATCCAGGGAGCAGCAAAGCCGGGCACCATCTATGTTTCAGAAGTAGTACATCATAATGTGGTGAACAAAAATGATGTGCAAACCATTTTTGTAAAAGAAGAGATTCTAAAAAATGTAAAAGAACCTGTGCGCATGTATGAAGTGATGATAAATGGCGAAATGATGATTCCCGAAGTCAGTAAACCAACTGTTATTCCGGGAAAAAGTATTGCCGTTTTACCCTTCGCAAATATGAGCAGCGATCCCGAGCAGGAATTCTTCAGTGATGGATTAACGGAAGAGATTATTTCAGATTTATCGGGTATTAAAAAGTTAGTCGTCATTTCCCGGAGTTCCATCATGACTTTTAAAGGAACACAAAAAAAGATAAAAGAAATAGCTGCTGAATTAAATGTAAAATATGTATTGGAAGGAAGTGTACGAAAGGCTGGTAACAACCTGCGTATCACATCCCAATTGATAGATGCTATTAGTGATGCGCAGATCTGGTCAGAGAAATTCAACGGCACGCTGGAGGATGTTTTCGACATCCAGGAAAAAGTATCCCGTTCTATTGTAGATGCACTCCGCGTTACATTAAGCCCGCAGGAAGATAAGCAAATGTCTGACCGGCCTATTCCCAATATACAGGCTTATGAATGTTACCTGAGAGCCAGGCAAGAGATCTTGCGGGGCAGTAAAGAATCCCTGGACAATGCATTCCGCCTTTTACAAAATGGCCTCGATCTCATGGGGCCAAATGAATTGTTATATGCCACGCTTGGTTATGCTTACTTTTTCAGTTTCCGATTCCTGAATAAATCAGATCGTTCAGACTTTGTTAAGGCCAAAGAGTATATGCAAAAAGCCTTTGCATTGAATCCCGATTCCGCGCAGGCACTCGTTGTAGAAGGTTGGGCATATTGGTCTGAAGGAGATTTGCAAAATTCAATGAATTCAATGAAGAAAGCATTGAAAATCGAACCTAATAATTCCGATGCATTGTTTGGACTGGCAGAAACATATTTGTATGCAGGAAAGGCAGAAGCAGGAATACTTGTTACGGATAAGTTGATTAAGATCGACCCGCTTTTACCTATGGTTTATATCATGAAAGGTTCTTGCTTTATGGATTT
>JBDTEF010000310.1:0-6189 GCA_039922615.1 Ginsengibacter sp. | reverse complement strand
GAAAAGTGACATATATTTTAAAATAAAAAATTGTGATCTGCCGGGTAATTTTATACCTGGTGTAATGGCTCGAGAGAAAGAAATTGCAAAAATATACGCTCAATTATTACAATTCACCTCTTTCAGATTTGTTTATAAAATAAATTAGAAAATGAACCAGGATTTTTCTGATAGTCAATTATATTTCGTTTTAACAATTCTTCTCTTCAATTTAAATCTCATTTCGTAAAGATTCCCCTTGCGATGTAACTACATTTGCCAACTTTAGAAAAACCAAATTGAATCAACAATTACATATCGCATTAGTAGGCAATCCCAATAGTGGAAAAAGTTCTCTCTTTAATTCATTAACGGGTCTGAATCAAAAGGTGGGTAATTTCCCGGGTGTAACTGTTGATAAAAAGACGGGAAGCAGCAAAATTTCTGACCAGCTAAGTGTTCGGATTGTTGACTTGCCCGGCACTTATAGCCTTTATCCAAAAAGAAATGACGAATGGGTATCCTACAAAGTGCTGATAGAACAGGATGCGCAGGTAAAACCGGATATCATAGTGCTGGTGGCCGATGCAAGCAATCTTAAAAGAAATCTGCTTTTTTGTTCCCAGATAATTGACCTGAAAAGACCTGTAGTCATAGCGCTAACCATGATGGATATTGCGCAGAAAAATAATATTAAGATCGATATAGATGGGCTGGAAAGGGAATTAGGCGTATTGATTGTGCCTGTAAACCCACGGAAAAATAAGGGTATTATCCAACTTAAGAAGGCAATTGAAAAAACGGCACAAAACCTTCATAAAGTTCCTGATCGTGATTTTGTTGATGTAGAACCTTACGCGCCTGAGGCCATCAAAAAAATACAAAATCTAATTCCCGGAACAAGTAATTACCGGGCGATACATTACCTGATCAATCACGAAAATTTTGATTTGGATGCGACACTTCAGAAAGAAATTGAAAACATTGAGAAAGAAACCAATTTCAATTCTACCAAGACACAGGCACAGGAAATATTGCAGCGGTATGGAAAGATAAAATCCATTATGAAGCAAACGGTAATAGAATCAGATCCGTTGGAAAAGGTTTTATTTACCCAAAAATTAGACAACATTTTACTGCATCGGACATGGGGATATGTTATATTATTGGTGGTTCTTTTTTTATTGTTTCAAAGCATTTTTGTAATTGCGCAATGGCCTATGAATGGTATCGAATGGACCTTTGCTGAAGGAGGAGCTTTTCTTGGCAGAATATTACCCGCCGGATGGTTTACAGATCTTTTTATCAACGGAATTATTGCAGGTTTGAGCGGGATTATCGTATTTGTGCCGCAGATCATGATCCTATTTGGCCTGGTGACGCTATTAGAAGATACCGGTTATATGGCGCGGATCAGTTTTTTGACAGATAAGGTCATGCGCAAAGCCGGCCTCAATGGTAAAAGTGTAATGCCAATGATCAGTGGATTGGCTTGTGCCGTACCAGCGATTATGAGTGCCAGAAGCATAGAAAATAAAAAAGAAAGGTTACTAACGATCATGGTTACCCCATTGATGAGTTGCAGTGCCCGACTCCCGGTTTATACTGTACTCATAGCTCTTGTAGTTCCCCACACATTATTTTTGGGTTTTATCAGCTTGCAGGGTTTGGTGATGATGCTGATGTATTTCCTGGGAACCTTTATGGCATTGATTTCTGCATTTGTAATGAAATGGTTTATCAGGAGTAAAGAAAAGAGTTTTTTCATTTTGGAATTACCTGTTTATCGTGGACCTCGATGGAAAAATGTGGGAACCACTATGATAGAAAAAGCAAAAATATTTGTAGTAGATGCCGGAAAAGTGATTATGGTTATCAGCTTATTATTGTGGGTGCTTAGCTCATTTGGGCCCAAAGAAAAAATGCATGCGGTTACCCAAAAATATGATCAATTGGCATTGCAGTCTCCATCCCAGGAAATTGAAATCAATAAAGAAAGAGCCACTGCTCATTTAGAGAATTCCTATGCCGGTATTTTGGGTAAAAGTATTGAACCTGTGATAAGACCATTGGGTTTTGATTGGAAAATAGGTATCGCCCTGATCACATCATTTGCAGCACGCGAAGTATTTGTAGGAACGATGGCTACATTGTATAGTGTAGGAGATAATGTAGATGAGAATAGTGAAACGCTTCGCGAAAAAATGACTTCGGCCAAATGGCCAAATGGCGATAAAGTTTATACATTGGCTGCGGGTTTATCCTTATTAATATTTTATGTTCTGGCCATGCAGTGCATGAGTACACTGGCTATCGTAAAAAGAGAAACACAAAGTATAAAGTGGCCCGTTATTATGTTATTATACATGACAGGACTGGCTTACGTGATGAGTTTCATTACTTACCAGGTTTTTAAACTGTAGGAAGGATTGATATTCGTAAATCACCTTTCTGAAAATTTATGCTGAAGATATCTTGAATTTCACACCCTGGGAAAGAAATACTGTAAAAAGAAAAAAGGTATTAATTCGAGCTTTTTTTAAATATCAAAAACCCATAGCATAAACTGAGTTGCCATTACTTTTATAGATGACAGGATAAGCCTGCATTATGAGTTTCATACCTCACCTGGTAATTTAACGTCGGCAAGTAAAAGCAAATTATATCTACGATAAATTCCTCCTAGTATCGCCATAAAAATCGGTAAACGCTTTCTTCACCAGGTACAATTTATCTATCCACTCATTCTCACCTTTGGATTGAAAATCATCCATAAAATTTTCTACTTTATCTACAGTGTTTTCGGCATCATCCAGTAACTCTGATGTTTTTTCTTTTAAACCACGGAGAATGTCATCTCTTTCTTCTTTAGGTAAATTAAAAAATCTTACCAGGGCAACACCTACAGCTGCGCCTAATATTACTGCGGCTACTTTGTTTTTGCTTGTCATAAAAATTGATAAATTTTAAGTTCTTAAGTTTGCAAAATATGATTAAAAAATTGCTCCGTTCAGGTACATTACATAAACCGTTCCTCTTTTTTGTTGTGCTTCTTTTTTCCACCAATATTTTTGCACAGCTATTTCCTGCTAAGAATTATACCAAGGGATATTTTATTTACCCCGTAGATGCAAGGATAGGATTGGCCGCCAATTTTGGGGAATTGCGTCCAAATCATTACCATATGGGACTGGACTGCCGCACTGACCAGGTAGTAAACCGGCCAGTAAAAGCTGCCGCGGATGGATATGTTTCGAGAATCAGTGTGGCACCGTTTGGTTTTGGCAGGGCCATTTATATTAATCATCCCAATGGATTAACAACTTTATATGGCCACCTGAATACTTTTTACCCTGCTTTGGAAAAATATTTAGAGGAACAACAATACCAGAAGGAATCCTGGGCCGTTTCCCTGGAACTTAAACCGGGCCAATTCCCCGTAAAACAGGGTCAGGATATTGGCCTAAGCGGTAGCACCGGCGGATCTATGGGCCCTCATGTACATTTTGAAATCAGGGATACCAAGACCGACAAAGTTTTAAATCCAATGTTATTTGGTTTGCCGATCCCGGATAATGTGCCGCCCACAATTGTTCGTTTATATATGTATGACAGGTGCATCAGCACATACAGCCAAACACCTAAGCAATTACCCATCAAAGGTGCAGGAGCCCATTATTCCACACTTTCAACTGTGATTCCTGTAAATACGGATAAGATTAGCTTTGGCATTTCTGCCCATGATAAACAATCAGGTTCCAACAATCCAAATGGCATTTATTCTGCCGTGATTTACCTGGACGGAAAGGCTCTTTCCGGCTTTCAACTGGATAGCATTAGTTATGATGAAACCCGTTACCTGAATGCGCATATTGATTATAAAACAAAGGCTGGTGGCGGACCATATATTGAGCATTTGTCAAGATTGCCGGGATATCCACAAAGTGTCTATAAAGATTTTAATGGTGATGGCGTCATTCATTTAGAAGATGACCTGGTACATCAAATTAAGATCGAAGTAAAAGATGCCAATGGCAATACGTCAAACCTGAATTTCAACATTAAAAAGGGATTGATCAACGAAAATGGAAAAGCAGATTTAAAAGATTTCTATAAAAAACTGGAGTTTCATCCCGGGTTTGTGAATGTATTTGAAGATACTGATTTGCAGGTTTTTTTATCGCCGGAAGCATTGTATGATTCGGTTTTATTCACTCATTCTAAAAAAGCATTAACAGGCGCAAATTCCTATTCCGGCGTTCACGCTGTTTTATCCGGCCTGGTTCCGGTACAGGATTATTTTACCATCAAAATAAAACCTGATAAAGTAATTCCGGCAAACCTGGAAGATAAAATATTGATGAAAAGAACATGGGGCGGTAAAACTGAAGTAGCCAAAGCAACGAAAGAAGGAGAGTTGTATACTTCCAAATTCAAGACTTTTGGAAATTTTGAATTGATAGCCGACAGCTTACCGCCTGTTATTGGCGGAGGATTTGCACACAATGCAAACCTGGAAAGTGCAAGGTCTATCGTATTTACACCAACAGATAATAGTGATGAGATCGTAAATTTCCGTGCCGAACTTGATGGTAAATGGCTTCGGTTTACAAATGACAAAGGAAGAAATTATATTTACTCTTTTGATGCAAAATGTGGCAAGGGAAAACATATTTTAAAAATTACAGTTGAAGATCTGGCTGGAAATGTGGGCGAG
Organism: Ginsengibacter sp.; assembly: GCA_039922615.1. Taxonomy (GTDB): domain Bacteria; phylum Bacteroidota; class Bacteroidia; order Chitinophagales; family Chitinophagaceae; genus Ginsengibacter. The sequence goes on along the minus strand of JBDTEF010000310.1, from coordinate 1,493 downwards.
AAAGTGTTGAACTTTACAAGATAATAAGGCAGTTTTATAAAATTCATAAAATAAACGGATTACGATTGAATTTTTATTATACGCTTTGCATTATAAATTTGTGAAACAATTAAATGCGTGTAATCCGTGGCAAGGCAGGTCATTCAGGATTTTCACCAGATTGCCGGAACAATTATAAATATTTTTCGGCCTATTACCAGATTTTATTCATTCATTTGAAAAACAGCATAAAATGACAACATTAATTGCAGGTGATAAAGCTCCCGATTTTACAGGAAAAGACCAGGATGGAAAAAAGATTTCTTTGAAAGATTTTAAAGGGAAAAAAGCAGTCCTATATTTTTACCCAAAAGATGATACACCCGGCTGTACGACCCAGGCCTGTAATTTAAGGGACAATTATGCTGACTTAAAAAAAGCAGGAATTGAAGTAATTGGGATAAGCCCCGATAATGCTGAAAGTCACCAAAAGTTTGAGAAGAAATATGACCTTCCTTTTATTCTGTTGGAAGATCCGGAAATGGACATTATTAATAAATACGGGGCATGGGGAGAAAAGAATAATTATGGCAAAAAGTACATGGGATTGATTCGTACCACTTTCCTCATTGATGAGAAAGGCATCATTTTAAAAGTTTTTAAAAAGCCCAAAACAAAAATTCATAGTGAAGAAATATTAAAAGCGCTTGAATAATTCGGTTTGATTTTCCGTAATTCACTTTTTAAAAATGAACGTCTCCATAAAAGAAAATTCCTGGATTGCAAAAATGGCTGCGAAGAAGTTAGGGTCTGATAGTGTAGCCATTGTTATTGGGAAGACGATTCATTTACACAATGTCTCTAAGGAGAATTTTTTAAAGGATGATAGATGGGTAAAGCATGAAATGTGCCATATCAGTCAGTTTGAGAGACATGGATATTTTACTTTCATTTGTAGATATCTGTATGAGAGTATGCGAAGTGGATATTTTAATAATAAATATGAGGTGGAAGCGAGAGATGCGGAAGCGGTAGAAGATTTATTATAATATTATGGATAAGAACATTTTCATTACGCTAACCTTTCGTTTTTTATTCTTGAACATCATTATATTAGCTTTTTAATTTTTCAACATGAATAATGTAATTGTATTAGGTGCAGGTATGGTAGGCAGTGTGATTGCTATAGATCTCGTAAAAAATCACAATGTTACACTAACTGATTTGAGTAAAAGTGTACTAGATCGTGTGAAACAAAAACACGACTCTTTAACCATTCTACAATTAGATGTAACCAATAAATTGGAGTTGCAAAATAGCATAAAGCCCTTTGATCTGGTAGTAAATGCGGTGCCCGGATTTTTAGGTTTTGAAACATTAAAAACAATTATAGAGACAGGGATGAATGTAATAGACATATCCTTTTTCCCTGAAAACTCACTGGATTTAGATAAACTTGCAAAAGAAAAAAATGTAACTGCTATTGTAGATTGTGGCGTTGCTCCGGGAATGGA
>JBDTEF010000309.1:0-4896 GCA_039922615.1 Ginsengibacter sp. | reverse complement strand
GCATTGAAATTGAAAATAAAAAGCGAAATAAATAACCGCGCAATACGTCAAAATATTCTCAGGCAGGCAGATGAAAGAAGCAAGAACATTCTTGAAACTTTTTTAAGAAATATGGGATTCAATACTGTCGTTATTCAGTGGAAGAATTGATACCATAAATGGCAATGTCACTTTCACCTTCACTATTTCTAAAACCACGATACATACCGGCACTATTGAAGACCAGGGCCACATTGGCTTTTGCATCCATTCCTATTAAACCACCATCTCCGTGCATGGCAACTAATTTCTTTAATACAACTTCTTCACAAGCTTCCTGCAGGCTCAAATTTTTATATTCCATTAGTGCACTTACATCGTAAGCAGCTACAGCTTTCAGAAAAATCTCTCCATGACCTGTACATGAAATCGCACAGGTTTTGTTATTTGCATAAGTACCGGATCCGATAACAGGACTATCACCTATTCGGCCATAACGCTTATTGGTCATACCTCCTGTGGAAGTGGATGCAGCAAGATTCCCATCACCATCACATGCCACAGCTCCTACAGTTCCGAATTTTTTATCTTTCATTAACCCCACCAATTTATCTGCTTTGTGATCCAATTGGTACAAATCACTATCCCTAATCTCGCGCCATTGGTCATAACGATATTCGGTATGAAAATACTCATCCGGTTCTAACTTTATACCTTGCTTCAGCGCAAAATCATTTGCGCCCTTTCCACTTAAAAATACATGCCCACTGTGCAACATAACTTCTTCCGCCAGTTCTACAGGGTTGCGCACGTTACGTATACCTGCAACTGCGCCTGCACTCAAATCACTTCCATCCATGATTGCGGCGTCCATTTCATTCACACCTTTTTTTGTAAAAACAGCTCCTTTGCCTGCATTAAAAAGCGGACAATCTTCCATAACAACGATGGCTGCTTTCACCGCATTTACGGCACTTCCGCCGTTTTCCAAAACCGCGTAACCTGCATCCATAGATTCTTTCAGCGCTTTACGATAGGCGTCTTCCAATTCCGGTGTCATATCTTCTTTTAAAATTGTACCTGCGCCACCATGTATGGCAATAGCGAATTTTTGCATTATTTATATTATTTTATTGATCAAATTTAATTGTTCTTCACTTTCAAATACAAATATTATTAATAGTCATTTAAAATGATAAAATCTTCGACAGAGATTTTAAGAAGGAAAAAATATAACAAATTCATCCCAACGTATTTTCGATCTCAGTCCAACTAACTTGTAGAAATACGCAAGCTTTTATCTTATGGGGATTTTACCACCAAAGAAACTATTATGTTATTGTTCCGGCGGGGTTTTCCGGGTTCAGGTCAGCGAACCGGAAGCAGTAGCCGGAAACCCCGATGCGCCGCCATCTTTGAAAGTTAAACATCCATAAATACCTTTACTGACATTTCTCAAAAAAAATTTATTAGAAATCAGGTAACTTAAAAATAATACATTTTTTTGTAATTCAATGGCATCAGGGTTTCCGGTAAATTCCTTTAAATTATTAATTCTAAAATCGGAAAACCCCGCTTGAACCCGTAATACAAAAGTATATAGCACCTGAAAAAAGTCATGAAATAAACGATTGAAATTTTTATCAATAATAGTTTGGTTTGTTCAAAAAATACTATTCTATTATTGTCCCAGCGGGGTTTTCCGATTTTAGACTAAAGATCCAGGAGAAATTTGCCGGAAACCCCGATGCGCCGCAATGTTAGAAAATTATACATCCATAAAGTGCCGCGGCTTAAAAAATTTCGAAAATCCATTTTCATAAAAAGATGCACTACTATGGTCATATAAAGTAAAATCGGCAGCCAAATTCCATTTTCCTGTTACAGGATTAAAATGAATATAATTCAATTTTTGGCGTAAGAATTTTTCTGAAATTATAGGATTTGCATCAAAAGAATCTTTGAATACTTTATGTTTTGATCCCTTGTTTTTCTCCCTTAAAGTTAATCCATCCTCCAAAATTTTTAAAGTGGATTTTTCTTTATTTTCCTGCAACCTTTCAACGATTTTATAGGCCATAAATCTTTTTCCATTTGATAAAGTATAATTCAAATTAAATTTATCATTCTGAAAATTTAAAATACAATGTACATGGTTAGGCATTATAACATAAGCGATTACATCGACCGATTTTTCCTTCAAAATAGCAAACCAGTTATAAACTAAATCATAACTATTAGTTTGTTCAATTAAATTAATCCAATTAAAACAAGTAAAAGTGCAGAAGTACATTTTGTAATCATCCGAATGATTGATTTTTACTGACATTTTGAAAAAAATTTATTATTAAAATGGATAACCTAAAAATTATACATTTCTTTATAATTCTAAAGCATCGGGGTTTCCGGCATATTCATTTTAAATTAACAACTCTAAAATCGGAAAACCCCGCTGGACCCGAAACCGGAAACCCGATGCGCCGCAAGGTTAAAAAGTTATAAATCCGTAAAATATCTTTAGTGACATCTCTCAAATAAAATTATTAGAAATCGCCATCATAAAAATAATACATTTTCTGTAATTCAATGGCATCGGGGTTACCAGCAGATTCCTTTAAATTAATAATTCTAAAAATAGAAAACCCCGATAGAACCCATACATTTTTCTGTAATTCGATGGCATCGGGGTTTCCGGTAGATTCCTTTAAATTAATAATTCTAAAGTCGGAAAACCCCGCTGGAACCCGTAATACAAAAGTATATAGCACTTGAAAAAAGTCTTGAAATAAACGATTGAAATTTTTATCAATAATAGTTTGGTCTATTCAAAGAAACTGTTATGTAGATAATAACCTTTTACATTCTGCCAATAACCTTTCCTTATTTATAGGAACAGTTCCTACTTCTTCACAGACAATTCCGCCGGCAATATTGGAAATTTCAGCGGCTAAATTAATATCCTTTGTGGCAGCATACACCAATGAAGCAACTGCAATCACTGTATCACCCGCCCCGCTTACATCAGCAATTTTTCTCCTGTGCGATGGAATAATATTTTTATAATTTTCTTCCTGGTAAAAAACGCCTTTTTCTGACAGCGTTACCAGGGAAATTTTATGGTCCAGTTTATCTTTTAATGAGGAGTGAATTTCTTCTAATAGTACCAATGAAACTTCTTCAGGAATGATATTTAATGCAGTAATCGCTTCACTCAGGTTGGGTTTAAATAAAGTGGCGTTTTTATAGGAAAAAAAGTTTTTTCTTTTTGGATCAATTGCAGTAGGGATATGATTTTCATTGCAATGAGCAATTGTTCGTTCAATGATTGCAGGCGTCAGAATTCCTTTGTTGTAATCTTCCAGGATTACCACATCCGGTTTTTCAGTATTGATATACTTCTCAATTTGATTTTGCAATTTTTCTCCTGTGCGATTGAATAATATTTTTATGATTTTCTTCCTGGTAAAAAACGCCTTTTTCTGACAGCGTTACCAGGGAAATTTTATGGTCCAATTTGTCTTTTAGAGCGAAATGAATTTCTTCTAAAAGTTCTAATGAAACTTCTTCTGGAATGATATTTAATGCAGTGATCGCTTCACTCAGATTTGGTTTAAACAAAGTGGCGTTTTTATAGGAGAAAAAATTTTTCCTTTTAGGATCAATGGCAGTGGGGATACTCCTTTCATTGCAAAAAGTTATTGTTCGTTCAATGATTGCCGGAGTTAAAATTCCTTTATTATAGTCCTCCAGGATCACTACATCCGGTTTTTCAGAATTGATGTATTTCTCAATTTGGTTCTGTAATTCTTCTTCATCAGCTCCTTCAATATCAGATGTGTGTTCCGCATCAAGGCGCATCATGTGTTGGTTACGGCTTATGATACGAATCTTATTGGTAGTAATTCTTTTTTTACTTTCCAAAATGAAACTGGTGTCAATGTTCTTTTCATGTAGCAGTTTTTTTAATTCAATGCCATCTTCATCATCACCCAGAATGGTGATGACAGCTACAGAAGCGCCTAACTCTTCTACATTCAATGCGACATTACCCGCACCACCAATTCGTTTTTCTTTTTTGCTTAAAGCCACAACCGGAACAGGAGCTTCAGGCGATATTCTTTCCACATTTCCCCACCAATAAGTATCTAACATTACATCGCCGATCACCGCAACCTTCATCCCGGAAAAACCGGAAAATATATTATCTAAATCAATGGCCATCATTTAAATTTATAGCTTTTTTCCTGCCGGAAATCGCAATATAATAAACAGGAATACCTGCCAACACAATGCCAAGTCCCCAAAGAGTATATGCCGGTTTAAATATGATTAGAAATACGCAAAAAACAATCCCCATTATGATATATAATGCCGGTAATAAGGGATACAAAAAAGCTTTGTAAGGACGCTCAAGGCCAGGTTTTTTAACACGGAGTACAAAAATTCCTATAATTGTCAACACATAAAATATTACCACTACAAAAGCAATCATATCCAACAAATCATTGTACGTACCACTTAAGCAAAGTATACATGCGACAATCGCCTGTGCCCATAAGGCCCATTCCGGAACTGCATTTTTGTTGAGTATTGCTGCCTTCCTGAAAAATAATTTATCCTGTGCCATGGTGTAATAAACCCGTGCGCCGGCAAGTATCAAACCATTATTACAACCAAAAGTGGATATCATAATCATAACAGCAATGATCACTGCACCTGCTGATCCAAATATCTGATTGGAAGCGGCTACGGCTACTCTATCACCATCAGGAAATGCAATCTGGTTCAAGGGCAATACATACAAATACATCAGGTTCACCACCACATAAATAGTACAAACTATCATCGTCCCCAGAAACAGGCTTAGTCCAATATTTCGTTTTGGATTTTCAATTTCTCCTGCTATAAAGGTTACAT
>JBDTEF010000308.1:0-9002 GCA_039922615.1 Ginsengibacter sp. | reverse complement strand
GTACATACTGGTTATCCTTCACCCTGATTTCTTTTACATAACCAGATACGCGTGGAATCACCGGGAAAATATCCGCTTCTACTTGTGCATCATCTGTTTCCTCATGATGCTGGGCATGTGTATATTTAGTAATGCCAAACCATGCACCCAGAATTACCATCACAACCAGGATAATCAGGAATACCTTACTTCTTTTTTTTGGTGGCCCCGGCACTTCATGTACAATTTTAGGAAGAGATTCTTCTTCCTTAATATTCTCTTTATTTGATTCCATATATTTCTTTTACTTTTTCTTTTTAACCTTATAATTATTTTCATCTATTCACATCCAACCCTTCACTTTTCACATCTAGCATTTCACTTTTCACTTTTCCTTCTAACTACTTACTACTAAATACTAACTACTTCCTACCGCCTACTTCTCCAATATTCCTGCTGTTTGCTTCAACCGGTTATAGCCCAGCAAGACATCAGCTTTAGAAACCGCCAGGTTTATTTTTGATTGAAGTAACAGCACATTGGCATCTAATAAATCGGTTGTATTTACCAGGCCGTTATCGTATTTGTTTTTAGTGATCCTGGCATTTTCCTCTGCCTGGCTTACTGCTTTTTCATAAACAGTAATTTTCCTTTTTGCCAATAAAAAATGCTCGTAATCTTTATTAATTTGTAACCTGATGCCATCATCCAAAGAGGATTGTTGCGCCACGATCTCCTCCTGCTTTGCTTTTGCGAGGTTAATTTTAGATTTGGTTTTCCACAGAGATGAAAGATTATACTGCAATCCCACACCGATATTTACTGCATTTGTGATTGTAAGTAAATGGGGCACATAGGCAGCAATATATCCTCCTGTAAGCGCAAGGGTTGGATACAGATCACCTTTGGCTGCTAAAATATTACTGCCTGCAGCTTTTAACCGGTAAGATAGTGCCTGAACATCTTTCCTGTTTTTCAAAGCAAGCTGTTCATAATCTTCAATGGTGTTCAAGTCATAGGATTGGTCAAAGGCCGAAGAGTCTATCATTAACTTATCTTCTTCAGGATAGCCAATTAAAAGATCCATGTTGATGGTGGAAATCTTCAAATTACTTTCTGCTTCCATCAGCGACAGTTCAATATTAGATGTTTGCAATTGCGCTTTTAGCAAATCATTTCTTGCCAATAATCCATTCTGTTCCAGCCTGGAAAAAACAGAATCTCTTTTGTTGGATTGTGCCAGGTTTTCTTTTACCACCCGCACGGTTTCTGACGCTTTATATAAATTCACATAGGCATCCATCGTATTTAAAATAATTGCTTGCCTGTCATTATCACCAGACAGTTTAACTGCCTGCTCAAGGTATTTGGCACTTTCAATTCCATAGCGGATTTTGCCACCAGCATAAACGGGCAAAGAGACATTAGCAATGCCATACATTGCCTGGTTTACGGAAGGAACACTGTTTCCTCCACCTCCTCCTGTTGAATCACTACCATTTTTTGGTAACTTCAATGACACATTTGGGTGGGCAAGCCTAAGATAGGAACCGGAAATACTTGCAGAAGGAAGCCGGTTATCTAAAGCACTTCTAACCATTGCTGCTGCTTGCTCATTGCGTGCAACTGAAGCTTTTAACTGGTTGCTGTTTTTTAAACTCAGCTCAATTGCATCCTGCAAAGACAGTGGCCTGCTCTCCTGCGCTTTTAATGAATTCGAAATTAAAAATGAACCAAACACAAAAAAAATAGTTGCCATTTTAAATCTCACCTTTTTCAAAACCTCGAATTTTCCAATACGCATATTTCTATTTTTAAATTATTTTAATAAATGGGCACGCATCAATTGACGGAGATGCTCATTTAATCTTTGTATTAATTTTTTATTGGTAAACGGATTAAAATCAGCTTTTTTCCCAAGGATCTTTCTCGCCATTATCTCTGATGTAAGCAGGTAGTGAATGGAGCCAACCAATGTAGTAATTGTCAATTCTATATCTACCTCTTTAAAATCTCCATTAGCAATACCTTTTTTTATAAAGGCTTTCACCGGCACAAGGTTTTGAAGTAATATATCACTGATTCGATCTGCCAGTTCTGAACTGCGTCCAAGTGTTAGCTCCCTATGCAACAGGTGATGAAATCCCGGATCACTGAATTTTCTTTCAATTGTTTTTTCTATAATAATATCCAATTTCTCAATTGGCGATAAAGAAGTATTATTCAAAAGATCATCAAAAAGTGTCTTTAAAAAAGAAGCTCTGTATTCAATCACTTTTTCAAACAACCCTTCCTTGGAATTAAAATAATAATTGATCAAAGCTACATTTACTTCTGCCGCAGAAGCTATATCTCTTACGGATGTGCCCTTGTAGCCATTCGCAGAAAAAAGTGCCAGTGCAGATTGTAATATTAATTCCTTTTTATCCATTTGGGATGCAAAATTAAACAGTTGTTTAAAACTAAACAAATGTTTAATAAACTTTTTTTGATTTAAATGTGATAACGGAGCATTTTTAAGCTGAAAATGAACAAAAAAAAATTCTTCTATCAATTATTTTCTACAATATTGGTGACACTATTCCTTTCAGAACATAAAAAAACCGGGAAGATCATTCCCGGTTTATCCTTCTTTTCTTTTTTCTTTATTTCTTCAATGTTGCATCCATTGTAATTTCCACACTGGCATTCAAAGATTTTGAAACAGGACAATTTTCCTTTGCATCTTGTGCATGCTTCTTGAATTCCTCTTCTGAGATATTCGGTACCGATGCATTTACAGTAAGATGAGATTGAGAGATCATTCCTTTACCAAAAGTAATCTCACTCTTTGTTTCAATACTATCTGCAGTAAATCCAGCTTCCATCAAAATGATACTTAATTTCATCGAAAAGCACGAAGCGTGTGCTGCGGCAATTAATTCTTCCGGATTCGTGCCTCCCTTATCATCTCCAAATCTTGTCGCGAATGTGAAGGGTGCATCCGATAGCGCTTTTGTTTCAGTTGAAACAGTTCCCTTTCCTTCTTTTCCTCCCTTCCAGGTGGCGTTAGCATATTTGCTCATGATTATTTATTTTTTAAAATTTAAAATGAATTGATTTTTGATAATTGATAATTGATAATTGATAATGGACAATTGATAATGGACAATTCAGAATTGATAATAATAAAAGACAGCTATTTTTTTATTGTGAACCTATTCAAATTCATGAGTGAAGTTTTCTGAGGTTTAGTTTACAGAAATTAATCCCAAATTTATTTCATCACTTCTTCTATTCTTTCCATTACCTCCGGCGTTAGTTTTTGCATCACATCCACTGCTTTGAGGTTGTCTAATAATTGTTGCTTTTTGGTAGCACCTAAAATCGCAGTTGTTACATGTGGATTTTTTATACACCATGCAATTGCAAGCGAGGCTGTGGTTATGTCCAGGTCTTTAGCCACACCAGCCAAAGCTTTTACCTTTTCGATTTTATCATCTTTCACCCATTGTTCACTTAGCCAGCTTAATTCTTTGCGGGCAAACCTGGAATCTTCCGGGATGCCATCATTGTATTTTCCCGTCAATAAACCCGAAGCAAGCGGGCTCCAGATGGTAGTGCCTAACCCTACCGTATCATATAATTTTTCGTAATCTTTTTCTACTTTAAATCTTTCAAAAAGATTGTATTGCGGTTGCTCCATCACAGGACCCATCAGGTTATATCTTTCTGCCACTTTATGGGCTTCCATTATTTCCACTCCGCTCCACTCACTTGTGCCCCAGTATAGTATTTTACCTTGTTGTAAAAGTGTGTTCATTGCCCAAACCACTTCATTCATTGGCGTCATTGGATCGGGGCGATGGCAATAAAAAAGATCTAAATAATCTACTTGCAGGCGTTCGAGGGCTTCATTACAAGCTTCCATTATATGCTTGCGGCTAAGGCCTTTTTGATTTGGTTTGAAATCTTTGCCATAACGGCCAAAAAATACTTTTGAAGAAACAACATAGGAAGACCTATCCCAGTTTTTATTTTTTAAAACCCTTCCCATCATCTTCTCACTTTCTCCATTGGCATATGCTTCGGCATTATCAAAAAAGTTGATGCCGTTATCATAGGCAATACCCATCAGTTCATCGGCCATGACATCATCTATCTGTTGATTAAAGCTAACCCAGCTACCAAAACTGACTACACTTAATTGCAGTCCTGATTTACCTAAATATCTATATTCCATCGTTTATATATTTTAATTGAAAAAAGCAAAGCGAATAAATCATTCATTTGCATGAATAGCTATTGCGGAAATTCTGATGAAGGTACTCTAACAAACCCCTTGCCATTTATAATATGCCAGCTTTTAAAATCCTGCGGTGCATCCAGGCCATCGCCATCAATTATCTGCGTGGGCGTCCGTATTCTTACGGGCTTATTTGTATAGAATTCCTCGCCGGCACGATTACGATCCCAGTATAATTCCTGGCAATAAAGTGTATCACCCTTCGTATTAAAAACGATGACACTATCTCTTAAAAAAACTTTACTCTCAGCCTCAAAATATTTTGCATAATGAGCATCTAATTTACTTTCTATTTGCAGTGAATCATTAAAAAAATCCACGTGGATTGTCTTCGTAAACTCAATAAAAGGCGTTGTTTCCTGGTGTCTCAACATCAATGGGGCACTTACTCTTGCGCTTGTTTTATCGCCAATACTGTAAATGATGGTGACTCCTTTTCCTTCTTCGATACCTATACTCTTCTTACCGGATATTTTAGCAAGATCAGACTTTGAGTTTTCACACGACGACATAAAAAAGCAGCCCAATAAAAGGACTGCCAAAATTATATAATCGTATTTCCGGTTGTTAATCATTTTATTTATTAGACCGGTCAGCAAAGCCACTGTAATTTTATTGGTACTTCTGCCTGCGGAACCAGTTCATGTCACTAAGTGAAAATCCCAAACTCACTTTATAGGTGTTTTCAGTAATGTTATTGTTATTATTTCCCCTGCTGCCATATTCAAATGTAACATTCATTGTGCTATATTGATAATCATAGAAGTTATGTCGCAATTTTAATGGAAATGCGCCGCCCACACTAATGGTATAAACAGGCAAATCATTATCCACCCTGATGTAATCGGAGCCATATGCAAATCCAGCACGGTATTTTACAAAATTAAAATATCCTGTGGCACCGACTGAAGCAGGATAAATTTGTACTCCTGCCTTTGCTGTCCAGCTATTTTTCACCAGGTCTTCTTTACCGAAATAGCGATAGTTCTGCCATTGACTTGTTTCGAAATCAGCGCCAAACAATACATGTTCTTTTTCAACTGCAAATCCAAAACCATAAGTAGATGGAAGTTGAATTTTTCCTTTTTGGCCCACGATTGCAGACACACTGTCTATGCGAATATCAGCACCTGAAGCGTCAATATTAAAAGTTTGACGAGTTTCATCTTTCGTAGCATTATAATTTTTAGAAAGTGTTCCATAAGCGCCTAATCTAAAAAAACCGCCTTTAATTTTTGCGGCATATTGTACGCCGGCATTTAGAAACATACCCCCAAAATTACTTTTGGTTTCATACTTAGCCTTTTGATAACTGACAGAATCATTTAATAAAGCCAACTTGGTAGTATAATCCTTTTGACCAAAAAGATAACCGGTATTGAACCCAAAACTCAATCCCTTTATTTTAACAGCCGTACCAATAAAACCCTGGTTTATTCCGCCATTACCTTCATATAATGTGCTGATGCTATCAATCGGATTCGCAGTTAAAGAGCCTATTTTATAATTGATCTTGGAAATGGGTTTCAGGCCAAAAGTCATTGACCAGGAAACTTTATTATCAAATGCCTTTTTATTTCCGTTTAATAAGGGAATGCCAACCTGTAAATAAGATATGATCCCGTTATTGGATTGATAACTTCCCACAGGATTTTTACTCCTGATCGTTCTGCCATCATATTCAAGGCCAATATCAACGGTGGTGTATAGCAAAGTAGCCATAGATGCGGGATTCACACTACTCGCTGATGTAAAATCAACAATAGCTGCAGAAATGCCACCCATGGCACGATTGGCAATATTACCCTGGGGTACTATATTTCCAATTCCATATCTTGAATAAGGCGAATTTTCTTGTGCAAAGCAAAACAGCGGTAAAGCGGCCAGCAGTAAGCAGGTAAATTTATGTTTCAATATCATGATTGTATTTGCAGATTGCATATAGCCCTTTTAGAACTAAATGAGGGTCGGCAAATATCTTATTTTTAAGATGGTGCGCAAAATTGATGACATCACCACCGGTTAAAAGCGCGTTAAAGTTCCCAAACTTTTCTTTGTAAGCATCGATAATCCCATCAATTTCAGCAACCATGCCCAATACTACACCACTAAGAATATTGGTTTTGGTATCATAACCTATCAATGGAAAATCCCAATGATCTTCATTTGGATTCAACTTTATCAATGGCAGGGCGGCTGTAAGGTCATGCAATGATTTGAATCTCATTTCCAGGCCAGGCGAAATGCTGCCGCCATTAAAACTATTGTACTTATTGATAAAATTATAAGTAATACAGGTACCCAATGCAATGACAAGATTGTTTTTACCCCGCGCAAATTGCACAGCATAGGCAGCCAGTGCAATACGGTCCGCACCCATTGTTTCTGGCTTGGATACAGGGATCGTAAATGGAAGCTTCACAGAAGCATCCAATTTTAAAAAGGAGCTTTTGTCTGCTAATAGAATTTCCATTGCCGGATCATGGTTGATTACTGACGATAAAATCGTGAAACGCGGATGGTATTTTTCTACAATTTCTTCGATAGTATTTTGATCATCACCATGCATTACGACCACTTCTTTTAATTGATCACCTTCAAACACGCCGTATTTTAAACGGGAATTGCCAAAATCAAAACAAATAGTTATTTCATTCAATAGGAAAAGATTTTTGGAAAAATAAAACAAGTTTTCCAAAGAAACGGGTAGAAAGTTTTCAAATTATTTAGTGTAATGGATTTAGGTGAAACTTATTTCGTCTTGAAAATTACATTCTTCCAAAACCTAATTGATTGCATTACCTATTAAGAGATCGATTTTAATCAAAAATAATAGTGATTTTTAAAATGTTCTTTAACATTTTAACCGCGCTGTTGTTGACAACCTCGCCAATAGCCTAATACTGGTCTTTTCATAAAATGTAAAACCAATTAAGTCTTTCAATTAATGTCCATGATGTTGGCAGGTCGCCAACATCAGCACGTGAATCTCAACGCGAATTCTGCGCCCATTACACTTCTCTATTTAATATTAAATCCGGAAATATTTTTAAAATGACCATTCAATTTAATTTTTTCTTTTAAAGATTCCATTTCTGCCACTACAGGAATCACCTGCGCCAAATGCCGCTTCAGGTATTCCAACCTGTGAAGCTCATCCATTAAAATAAGCAGCTCATATTCCTGCTGAAGTGTGAAACCAACCTCGTGAGCAATATCATAACTCCGTAAATCCTCCATCTTCCTGACAGGCTTTTCTACCTGCAGCATTTTATGTAAAATTTGCAGTGAAAGAAGGACTTTGGATTTTAAAAATTGATTTGAATTTTCATCATTACCGGGATAGGTAACGATAGCACCACTGAATAATTTACCCGGAATTGAATGGATAGGTTCCAGGACCTCAAACACTTTTATTGCCTGCGTTTTAATATCCATTTCACCTGTTGGATATCGATTGCTTATTTCTACAATTTCCATAAGTGTTCCGCAATCGTTCATCACTTCATTGATAACCACAGGAATTCCGAATGGTTTTTTATCTTCAAAACATTCTGTGATCATTTGCTGGTATTTCGGCTCAAAAATGTGAAGATTCAGTTTCTCATTGGGATATACCACGATGGATAATGGAAATAGCGGGATAAAATTGGTCATTGGTTAAAGTTTTCAGGTGCTAAATTACGGCTAAAAAGAATTTAGAAAGCTTCAAAAAATTTATCACCCTAAATTGTACTTTCTTTGTTCTCAAATCTTTTAATATGAAAATTTCAGGTTTTACAATTATAAGAAACGCTGTCAGCAACGATTACCCGATAGTAGAAGCCATAAAATCTATTTTGCCTGTTGTAGATGAAATGGTTGTTTTAATTGGAAATTCCGATGATGATACAGAAGGTTTGATTAGAAGTATAAATGATGAAAAAATTAAAATTCACCATTCTACATGGGATGATTCCTTGAGAAAAGGCGGCGAAGTACTTGCCGTAGAAACAAACAAAGCTTTTCAATTAGTGGATCCCGGATCGGACTGGGCGTTTTACATACAGGGAGATGAAGTTGTACATGAAAAGTATTTATCTGCAATAAGGCAGGCGTGCGAAAAATACAAAGACAACAAACACGTGGAAGGCTTGCTTTTCCAATATACCCATTTTTATGGCACCTATGATTATATCGGCGATAGCCGGCGATGGTATTCCCACGAAGTCCGCATCATCCGAAACGATAAAAATATCTTTTCCTATAGAGATGCCCAAGGTTTTAGAAAAAATAACCGGAAATTAAATGTGAAGCCTGTAGATGCATTTGTCTATCATTACGGTTGGGTAAAAAGTCCCCGGCAAATGTTTAAAAAACAGAAAAATCTAAGCCAATTCTGGCATGACAACTCTGATGAATGGAAAAATTATGTAGATGAAAATGAATATTTTAATTTCGAAGACTTTGATTCCCTGGCAAAATTCGCCGGTACTCATCCGCATGTAATGACGGAGCGTATCAATAAACAAAACTGGGACGTGAAAATTGATTTATCAAAAAAACACTTCTCAGCAAAAGATAAATTCTTGTATTGGTTTGAACAAAAGACGGGCATACGGCCTTTTGGTTATAAGAATTATACAATCCTGAAATAATATTTTGCATTTTACCTTTTTACATTTTGCCGCTAAGTAATGCCAAATTCCTTATGCTTGCTTTTTAAATGATCGCTGATATTTTCTGCATCATTTATTTT
>JBDTEF010000307.1:0-3776 GCA_039922615.1 Ginsengibacter sp. | reverse complement strand
TGATGAAAATAAATATGCCGATAATTCACATGCTAACGAAAGGGTTTGGAGTGATTTGGTGCAGGAATTTTTGGCATTAAGAAAATCTACTGAAGCACTTTTAAAATCTTTTTTTGATAAGGACTTGGAGCAATCAGGTATGGCCTCTAATTCTCACATTTCCGTTCTGGCAATATGTTTCATCATTATAGGGCATGCTGAACATCATTTAAATATTTTGCGCGAGAGGTATTTGGTCGGCTGAAAAATCTACAAGAAAGAATATTTATTATTGGAAAATACGGTAAATTATTAATTAGCACTCTTTTTGTAAAATGGCTTATATGTTTATTAATCCAATTTACTCTATCTTATTTATTGTACTAACAATCATCCTTACCTATTTTATTGTAAAAAGATCAGGGAGAAAAGGCTGTGTAACTTTTGTCTACATAGGTTTGGTTATTTTCTGTACCAATCTCTTTACTATTGGTTCATGGGGGATGATGTATAGCAGTATCAAAGAGGTTTTTTTTGTAGTTACATCTGGTCAGAAATACACGGCCACTGTCGTAAGTTTTACAAAGAAGACCGATTATAATTCGAAAGATAACAGGTATGATACTATGTACCAGCCTACAGTAAAATTTACATTATTAAGCGGAAAAGTAGTTGAAAAAACATTAGAATTTTCTGAATCCAGTATGAAAATCGGAGATCATTACAAAGTCAATTATGATGAGGCATCAGATAAAACGATCACCCTTGGCTTTATATTAATTATAAAATTGGTAGGTGTTTTTCTTTTTTGGTTTATCCTCACATTTCTTACCGGTGGCATCATTAAATATTCGTTAGGACAGCAAATGGATAACTACAAAGCATTGGTTTCAAAAATTAGCTTTTACTTTTTTATTCCTTTTTTAATGATAGGCTTTGACTGTTTACTAATATATGCCATATTTTACGGCAATCCAGCCCCGTGGTTTGTAACTGCCTTAATTGTTTTTTTTATAGTAATGCTTTCATTAGCCACGTGGGGATACATCAAGATGATTATCAAAAAAGGAGAACCTAAAATGAGAAGAGCCGGGCCTAACAAATGGGTTGGAGATTGGGACGATAATTAAATTACAAAGCAATCATTTTCATAGCAATAATTAATCAATATCAATCTTATTTGAGAGAGCACATAAAATGATTATTTTCAACATTATCCTGGATGGTCTTAATGAGGTTGGTTTATTTATACAGATATTATTAAGTTATTATCCGGATTAAGAATATCTTTTGAAAGTACTTTCATCTATAATAATTAATCAAAATGGCAAAATTATTTTCCGTAGCTCAAATAAAGGAATGGGATAATTATACTATTCAGCACGATCCTGTATCGTCAATTAATTTAATGGAACGTGCCGCATATGCATGTACAGATTGGATAAAAGAATATTATGACTCTTCGAAAGCATTTATCATTTTCTGTGGAAGAGGAAATAATGGTGGTGATGGTTTAGCGATTGCCAGGCTATTATTAGAAAGTCAATATCGGGTATTAGTTTATGTTGTCGGTGAAAAATCAGGTTCAAGGGATTTCGAAAAAAACCTCGATAGGTTAAATTCTGTTTCAAATGCAATATACTTTTTAAATGAAGAAAAACCTTTTCCTGCCATCGGAAAAGAAATCGTCATTGATGCATTATTCGGTACGGGCTTACACAAAAAGCCGGAAGGTATTTTTTCTGATTTGATTGCACACATTAATAAAAATAAATTATTCACTATTTCGATTGATCTGCCTAGCGGATTATTTGCAGATGCAAGTTCCGCCGGAAATGAGATTATCCATGCTGATTACACGCTATCCTTTCAATCCTGGAAACTGGCTTTTGTAATGCCGGAGAATGCAAAATACGTGGGTCATCCTGTCATTTTAGATATTAATTTGTCCCCTGACTATTATAATAAGGAGTCATCTCAATTTGAAATGACCGATGTACGGTTTATCCGGGAAATTTACAAGCGCAGAAAACCAAATAGCAATAAAGGTAATTACGGATATGCCTGCCTGTTAGCAGGTAGTTATGGCATGATGGGAGCAGCTGTTTTATCAGCCAGATCCTGCCTTCGGAGTGGCGTGGGGAAATTGACTTGTTATAACCCGGAGATTGGATATAATATTATTCAAACAGCAGTTCCTGAAGCAATGTGCAAGACATTTGGAATAAAAGTTCTTGAGAAAACATCCGGCTACAGTGACTTTGAAGCAATTGGTATTGGTCCGGGAATAGGCGATTCCGATTCTCATAAAGATTTATTAAAAGACCTTTTTGAAAATTATCAACAACCAATTGTAATAGATGCCGATGCATTAAATGTCTTGAGCAAAAATAAATTTTTGTATGATTTCATTCCTTCAAAAAGTATTATAACGCCCCACCCAAAAGAGTTTGAGCGTTTATTTGGAAAATCTGATTCAGATTTTGACCGCGTTCAACTCGCACTTACAAAATCAAAAGAGTTAGACATTTATATTGTTTTAAAAGGGCACCATACTTTCATCGCCACACCTGAAGGAAAAGGATATTTTAATAATACGGGAAATGCAGGAATGGCCACAGCCGGCGCCGGAGATGTACTCACAGGAATTATTACCGGTTTATTGGCGCAAAAATATTCTTCTCTCGAAGCCTGTCAGCTAGGCGTATTCCTTCACGGCCTTGCTGGCGATTTTGCTGCGACGGCCATTTCAGAAGAAGCGTTGATTGCAGGAGATATTATTGATTATATGGGTAAATGTTTTAAAGAAATTGCGAATATTTCATTAAAACACTAATTGAAAAACATATTTAAAAAATTTTACCCTTACAAGGCGATAAACTAAACCGATTCACAAGAAAACCTCCTCAGCTATTTAAAACATGTTTACATCTTCATTAAGGTTACGTAAAATTTAACATGCAGACTTTAGAAAGGCTAAAAGTCAATATTTAGTGATATTTTATTTTCAATTCCTTTTCCGAATTCAATATTCATTACACTAAAAACCATTTATGAACTATTATCTTAAAAATGGCATTTTATTACACCTTATTAAGCAGTAATTCCGACACACAATTTTTCAAAAAATTACCTTCAAAATGAAATCCTTTCACACTAATCTTTTCATTAGCAACTTAAGCCATTTTACCCTATTTTTGCCACCCAAAAAATAAGAATAATTAATATGACAAATCTGATTTACGTGATACCCGCAATGGGAATAGTAGGCTTACTATACACATATATAAAATTCGGGTGGGTAAACAAGCAGGATGCAGGTAACGAAAGGATGAAGGAAATCAGTACTTATATTGCTGATGGTGCAATGGCTTTTTTGAAAGCAGAATATCGAATCATGGGCTTTTTCGTGGTAATCGCCGCATTATTGTTAGCATTGATGGGTTACAGCAGTGAGAATAATCATTGGACTATTTCTCTAGCGTTTATTGCCGGAGCTGTATTAAGTGCGCTTGCAGGGTTTATCGGAATGAAAGTAGCTACCAAGGCAAACGTTCGTACTGCACAAGCTGCCCGTACCAGCCTTTCAAAAGCTTTAAATGTGTCTTTTACCGGTGGAAGTGTGATGGGGCTTGGTGTTGCGGGATTAGCCGTTTTAGGTTTAGGAGGATTATTCATCATTTTGAAAGCTATTTTTGCGCCGGAATCAGGAGTTGATAGTGCTGAAATGGAGCGGACAATTGAAGTGCTGACCGGCTTTAGTTTAGGTGCAGAAAGCATCGCTTTATTTGCACGTG
>JBDTEF010000306.1:0-5955 GCA_039922615.1 Ginsengibacter sp. | reverse complement strand
TATTGCGTGTTAGGTGCGCCATTATTATTGCCATAATATTCAATATCTCCCAGGTAAATTCCATTAGAATTTAATCTGTCACTCGTAATCACACTTGGTCTACCGGTAACATTTTGAGGACTTTTGGCTAAAGCTGCTAATTGATCTTCTGTACTGATAATTCCTTTTACTCTATATCCATAAAATTCTCCCACCGGGCCTCCAACTTGTGTTTTAGTAGCTGCCAATGTACCGCCAAAACTATTAGATACACCACCTATAAGTGAAGGAAAACCATTTAAAGAAAGCACCTTATTATTGTAATGCGATAATATAGCGTTTGTAGTCCATTTAAAATCTTTTGTATTAAGATTGCGACTCGTAATGCTAAATTCAAATCCTCTATTTTCAATTTCTCCGGCATTTTTGTAAGGAGGCTGCACTTTCGCTGCTTCGGAGTATTCAGCTACACCGCCGCCAACAAAAGCAGGTAGTGGTTGTTGAAAAAGGAAGTTTTTAGAAGTTTTTTGGTAGTAATCAAAAGATGCATCTATCACCCCATTGAATAAACTAAAATCTACCCCTGCATCTTTTTGAATAGCCGTTTCCCACGTAACATCAGGATTATTAAAATTAGCAAAGCTGAAGCCCGTACCCAAACCGGTAACAACTGGTTTTATAGATGAGCCATAGCTGTATTGAGGTATATTAGAATTACCCGTTGTACCATATCCTAACCTAACTTTTAAATTACTAATCGTATTATTTATGTTAGACATGAAAGACTCATTCGAAATTCTCCAGGATACTGCAACACCCGGAAAATAACCCACCTGGTGCCCTGGTGCAAAATTGGAGGAACGATCAGTACGATCACTTGCTGTTATGCTGTATTTACCGTCGTAGGTGTAAATTACACGTGCCAGGTAGGATTCCATCGAAGTACTTCCTTTAGGCTGGCCAAGTAAATCAGTTGATTGGTCTCCGAGGTTCAACGTTTGAAGCGTATTGCCGGCAGTAAAATTTTTAGTTCCGGCCTGGATTCCATCGTAATTACTTTGCCATACTTCACGCCCTACTAAAGCAGACACTGCATGTTTTGTACCAAAAGTATGATTGTAATTCAAATGTTCTATCCAGTTCCAATAAGTATCAAAAGTATTATTCAATTGTAAGATAGCCTGGCCATTGCTATAAGCCGAGGGGCCGCCGGCAGTTCCATAACTGTAAGTTGGCAGAAATAATTTTGCATTACTCCAATTAAAATTTCCATCAATTTCTGAATGCAGGGTAAAGTCTTTGGTAAAAGAAATATTTCCATAAAAACTTCCCTGAACATTGGTCTTTCTAAAAGTATTGACTGTACTTAAAGCAGACTGAATGGGGTTTTGTCCACCCTGGGGATTACCATTAATAATTGGAGGACCTGCGAAACTACCATCAGCATTGTAAACAGTAGCATCAGGCGCTTGTAACAATGCCTGGTATACAAGGCCGCCGGCATTTCCTACACCCACTGCCTGGCTGCTCTGATTCGCTGAGATACTTGTTCCAACTTTAAACCAGCTTTTTACTTGTGAATTCACATTCATGTGAAGCGAATAACGATTGTATTTGGAACCTATAATTGTTCCTTGCTGATCGAAGTAACCTGCAGAAACGTAATAATCTGTACCATCTTTTGCACGGGAAAAAGATACTGTATGGCTTTGTTCCGGTGCAGCATTTCTAAAGAGCGCTTTTTGCCAGTTAGTTCCCGGTCCCAACAACTTTGGATCAGAAAATTCTGTGCGGGAGCCTTGTCTGAATAAAGTTGCCAGTGAGTCTTGAAAAACTGCATAGCTGGGTAAGTCTAACATTTTCAAAAACTTACCTTGCGTTTGTGTACCGTACCAACTATCTAAATTTATTTGACCCATACCGTTCTTTCCTTTTTTGGTAGTAATAATGATTACACCGTTTGCCCCCCGGCTACCATAAATGGCTGTTGCAGACGCATCTTTCAGTACATCAATCGAAGCGATGTCATTAGGGTTTAATTGTGAGAGCGGACTAGGAGTCGCTTCTTGCTCACTTGCACCATTATAGATAACGCTGCCTTTAGCGGAACCTCCATCAATAGCAACACCATCTATTACATAAAGTGGTTCACTACTACCAAATGAAGTAATACCCCTAACACGTACTGACACAGCAGCTCCCGGAGCTCCTGAATTATTAGTAATAGTAACGCCTGCAATTTTACCTTGCATCATTTGATCTACACTAGCCTGCGGAATATCCTGGATATCTTTAGCGCTAATGGAAGATACAGAACCGTTAACATCTTTTCTTTTTTGGGTACCATAACCAATGACTACTACATCATTAAGGGTATTGGCAGCAGTAGTTAATGCAATTTTAAATGTATTTTCTCCACCTATTGCCACTTCGGCATTCTGCATGCCTACATAGGAGATTATCAGCGTTTTTGCATTCGCAGGAAGATTCAAACTAAATACGCCATTTTTATTTGTTGTCGTACTCACGTTTGTGTTTTTAACAGAAACCGTTGCCCCGATAAGTACATTCCCACTATTGTCTTTTACAGTGCCGGAAATGTTTCTACTTTGACTGAAGGCGGTAGAAAAAGAAAAAACACTGATAAAAAACAGCAGTAATTTTCTTTGCATTTTTTTTCTCATATTAACAAAATTTTAAGTTTCAAAAATAGGTTCTTTATAATTACGAAATAGGTACTTTGTTATCAATTAATAATACTATTTTAATTTTTTTGCCCTAGGACATTTATGTGGATTGACCATTAGTATTAATTATATCTTCTTTTAAATTTTTAAGTTGGGTGCCAATCATTCATATTATTTATTCAAATTGTACATTTAAAATCTATCTCGATTCATGCAATTTTTGGATAAAACCATTAGTCGAATTTATTTTATTGTAATTGTCAGGCTCTTACTCAATTCTTCACCCTGAACGTTTAAAATATAATATCCTGCCGCCGGTTTTGTTCCGGGCACCAATTTATAATATTGATTCCCGATGGTAGTATTTATCTCGCTTTGCCAAATAACCCTACCTGAAAAATCTACCAGATTCAGTTTAATTTTTTTGCCGTTGTAATTAGTCAGGAAAATTCCCGTATTCTCATCCATTGGATTGGGATATACTTTTACAGAAACTGCTGCAACATCTTTGAAATTAACAGCCCGCACGCCGTAAAAAGTGGCCTTTCCATCAAGATCATATTGAATTAGTTGGTAGTAATTGGTTCCTGCGAAGGGGTTGTTGTCGAAAACGGTATAATTATTAGCTGTTGAACTATTCCCTTTTGCCTTTACAATTGCCAGGGAAGAAAAATCAATTCCATTTAATGAATGTTTAATTTCAAACTGATTGCTGTTAACTTCTGTTGTTGTAGTCCAGTCAATAGCGATTTTCTTTTCCTGCACCCTTGCAGTAAATTGTGATAGTAAAACCGGTAAACTAGCTTCATAATTCTCAAGCGTAATTACCCTGGAATCATTATACATTTCTATTAGATGCTGGTTAGTATTTTGTGCAGTTGCAAGGGTATTCCATGTCATAAACCAGGACCATGTAGCTGCTGAACTAAATATATCCGCCACATTAGGTACAGGGCCATTTTCAGACATAGCGATCAATTTCTTACCTGCAGTGACGTTATACAATTGATCAAACATATTTTTTTGAGGCGTGTAATTATAGGTTCCGGGGTAAGAATCGTAACCCATGATATCTATTTTATCATTACCGGGATACCAATCGGCTTCCGGAGTGGACCAAACCCATATCAAATTGTGCAAGCCATAATAATTGTGTAGCCTGTCGTACATAATATCCCAAAGAGCTTTAGCTGGTGCGCTTCCCTTAGCTCCCCACCAAAACCATCCGCCACCTGCCTCATGCAATGGACGCCACAGTACGGGCACATTGGCATCACTTAATTTTTTTAGCTGAAAGGCAATTGCATCAATATCGCGAAGCACATCTGTGTTTTCCTGTGTGCCGGGAATAACTGCTTTCGAAACATCAAACGTGGTTTGATTGGTATAAAAAGTATTGGTGCCTGCCACACCACCTGAAGGAGAACTCCAATGCCAATGAAGGGAAACGATTCCCTTTTTGCCGGTGCTGTTATACCAATTGATCGCATTTTCTGCATCATGATTATCAACGGCGCCGAATGCATGTGCCCCATTTACCCAATTGTAAGGATACATTGGCGAGTAGCTTGCAAAATCCCATGACCTTAGCAAAGGAGATTTGCCAACAACCAGTTTTACGCTATCGTAAAAATCACCTGTAGAACCTGAAATGATTCTTTTCCCAAACTGCGATAAAAGATAACTATATAAACCGGTGGCTTCCGGAGTTGCCTGTTCATCAATTAAGTTGGCAGTTAAATTAAAAACATTTGGCGGAACGGTATAAATGCTAAATTTATCTACATCTATATACCCCCAGTTTTTCAAAATTGTAATCGTATTATCTCCGGCCTTTAATGAGACTGTTCCTGCATTTATATCTGAAAAAATACCTGCACTTTTAAATATAATATTTCCCGCAAAAACTCCATTTGCATATAGGTCCTGTGTTTTGTCACCATAAAGACTTCTATAACGTACCGTCAGGTTATAATTTGCCGACTGTGGTACATTTACAGTTACAGTAACTTTATCACCCGTATTTATAAAGCCGGTTACATATTTACCACCGGAACTTGAAGGGTCTGATGCGATGGTGACACCAGTTAAAACACCATTTTCTGCTTCTGTAGAGGTTACGAGTGTTTGTGCTTGCAGGGATGAAAAAGCAACAAAGAAAAATGATAAAAAAGATAGAATTTGTTTCATTGGGCTTGATTTCGTTTGTAAAAACCGTACGGTAATTCAACCTAAATAATCCAGTGAGAATTTGTAAAAACACATCATTTCATAGGTGGTGGTTATACCAATTGTCTTTCTCACTATGAAAGTAAAGGATTTTGAAAAAAACAAATTAAATTGACGAAAAATGATTATTTAAAGTTAAAAAAATACCACTTTTTGGATTTTCGGTTCTAAAATCGGTTGATTATGAAAGATTCTTTTATCAATTTATTACTTTCCTGATATAAAATCACCAGTTGTCCGATATATTATTTCTGAAAAAACTATTTTACATGATATTGTTTTTTCATTATGACATCATTTTTTTTTATATTTAGCATATGAAAACTGAATTATTGCATGAAATAACGCCTTTAAAACAAAGCGATTGTTTTACCTTTTTTTACAGAGTTAAAAATGGATTCGATTTCCCGCTACATCACCATGAAGAAATGGAATTAAACTTCATCCTTAATGGCAAAGGAGTTAAGAGAGTTGTTGGTAATCACATTGATTCAATTAATGATCTTGAACTGGTACTTTTGGGCTCCAACCTGCAGCATGGATGGTTTAATCATGAATGCGAAAACGAGGAAATAACAGAAGTAACCTTACAGTTTCACCGAGATTTATTGGATGAAAAATTTTTGCATCGCAACCAGATGCACAATATCAAAACGATGTTTGAAAACTCCCGCCGGGGAATTTTATTTTCAGAAGCAACTATAAAAGCCATTAAACCCAGGATATTGGCACTTCTCAAAAAAAATGGCTTTGATTCTGTATTAGAACTGTTTTCTATTTTAAATGAATTATCTGTATCTCAAAACCAGCGCATCTTATCAGATATTGCCTTTAAAAAAGCCGAAACAATTAATTACAATAGCAGGCGGATCGAAAAAATAATGGATTACCTGAATACCAATTTTGAAAATGATATTAGCCTGAGCAAAGCTGCTAAGCTGGTTTCTATGAGTGACGTGGCTTTTAGTCGTTTTTTTAAAGCAAGGACGGGGAAAAATTTTGTAGATGCCATCAATGAAATCCGTCTTGGAAACGCATCACGTATGTTGCTCGATACGAC
>JBDTEF010000305.1:0-13026 GCA_039922615.1 Ginsengibacter sp. | reverse complement strand
GTGGTTTTAATGTTATTATGCCCCAACAATTTTTGGATAAATACCACATCAATTCCTTTGTCTAATAAATGTGTTGCAAAACTATGACGGAGCATGTGCATGCTTCCTTCTTGGATAATTCCAACTTTCTTTTTCGCTCTTTGTATTACTTCCTGCATGCTTCTTTCACTTAAATGCTGATTTTCAAATTGACCTTCAAATAAGAAATCTTTTGGTTGATACGCTTTAAAATACTCGCGGAGCATTATTAGCATATGAGGACTCAAACTTACAACCCTGTCTTTTTTCCCTTTTGCATCCTCTAGAAAAACCGTTTTTCTCTGGCCGTCTATATGCTTTATTTTTAATGAAACTACTTCGCTCACTCTTAACCCACACGCATATGCAAGCATAATAATTGTTTTGTGCTTAAGATTTTCTATCGAATTAATCAAGTCTGCTATTCGCTCTTTACTAATCACTTTTGGAAGTATTAGGTGCTTCTTTGGCCTTGGTATATCAAAGAACATTTTTTCATTTCGTAAAACTTTCTCGTAATAAAATTTCAAAGAATTTATTCTACTATGTATTGAATTCTCCTTTAACTTCAAGGTATTGATGCAATAAAGAATATACCGCTGTAATTCTTCCGGAGTAAGATTCTTTGCCGGATTTTTTCCTAACACTTTTAAAAAAACAATGAATTCACTACAATAAGTGCGCATCGTACTTTTACTATATCCTTTTAATGTTAATTGATTTTTATACTTTTCAAATTCTATTTCATTCTCCGGATAGATTTTTTCTGAAGCAGGAGAGGAGATCTGCCTGGTAATAGGTTTTTTAAAAGTGCCAGATGACGGATTTGAGTAAGCAGGAAGATGATCAATGGATTTTGTTCCCTTATTCTTTAAATAGAGGTTTAGCTCATCTCTCTGAATAGTTGCCTGTCCTGCCATGGCATTTGCCAATGCTTCAAACCTTTCTTTATTACATGGTACATACCAACATTTGTGGGTTCTACTCCAAAAGGCTTTGGCCTCTTTTTGTAAAATAGATTGCAAAACCGCATTCTTCTCAAAATAAATTCCAATACACTCCATTCCTTTGTGTTGCAATGGTTTTAATTGAATTGGTATCATAGCTAACTTTTTATGGCGTTGAATGACGATTCGTTCTTTGTTTTCTGACTTGCGTTTGATAAACCGGGTAACATATCACCAATTTTATACCCGCTAAAAGGGTAAAGGCTTATCTTCTACCTGATCTGTATTCTCTCCTCCAGGTATTTTTGACTTCTTATCCAATAATATAATTTGTTCCGCAACTATTTCAGTAACAAATTTTTTCTGGCCTTCTTTGTCTTCAAAATTGCGGTTATTTAATTTGCCCTCTACATAAACCAGGCTTCCCTTGCGCATATAATCATGTGAAAAAGTGGCCAATCCACGCCAGGCAATAATGGTGTGCCATTGGGTATTGGTTTGTGATTCACCACTTTTCAGGCGAAAATTTTCTGTAGTAGCTAATGTAAGTTTTGAAACGGCAGTACCGTCTTGTAATGTTTTGTATTCCGGCTCTTTGCCCAAATTACCAATGAGCATTACCTTGTTGAGACTTCTCATAATTATAATGGTTTTCATTATAAATATAAGAATAATGTATTATTTAGAAAAAGGTTTTGCAAACGGGTAATTTATCCCCCCCCCAAAATTGCCTGACTAACCAAATCTCCTCTTCACCAGGGCATCAAATTGCTTCACCACCGGGTCTGTATCCAGCCAGCCGATCTTTACTTTTAATTCTCTTCTGATCCAGAATTCTGCTTCGGGATAAATGGAAAAATTCTGAATAGTTTTTATACTTCTTTCGTACATGGCTACATCGCCACGAAATAATTCATTGATAAAAAGATAACGGTCATTAATGCCGATGGCTTTCTTCAAATCCTTTATGGGTGCATTCTCCAACGATTGTGAAAGTTCAATTTTTACCTGTTTCAGGCGGTCATTCAATGATTCAGGATAATCAAATGGTAACTCATTATTGGTAGTATTATCAGTGGAAAATTGCTGGCTTAGTGTAGGCACCTCTTCAATAGGATCATAATTAAATTCCGGGCGGGCATTTGTGCTCATCGAATTTACCTGGTCGGCATGTTTTTTAATTTGCTCTAATTCTTCCTCAATTTCTTTTTCATCCACTTTCAGGACTTCGATAATTTTCTCTTCTTCCGCTACTATTTTCTCTGCAGCTTCTGCTACAGTCGTATTGGAAACCTGGGCTTCCGCTATTGCTTTAAAAAGGAAAGGCATAATTACTGAAATCCTGGATGAAGCGGGTCTTGGTTCTTTTTCAAGATGGTTGATCAGTTCAGCATGCAAAAGTTGTACATTTTGCAACATGCTTTGTACAGAAGCTTTCTGATCATGTTGTTGTTGTAACTTATTTATTAGTGTAGACACCCTTTCCATATGTATATTGTGTGTAAATGGTTTTAAAAAACCCTGGATTTTGAAATGTTTGTTTTTGATTTACCAAAAAATCATTTTAACCTTGCAATCGTTTATAGCTGCTGTCAAAAAAACTTTGGAAGTTGCTAAGTTACAAAGTTGAAATCAAAATTAAATACAAAAGATGTTTATAGAACCCAATTTTAGAGGTGAACGCAGAGGTTGGATCGAAGTTATTTGTGGAAGCATGTTTAGTGGTAAAACAGAAGAACTCATACGCCGGCTTAAAAGAGTGGAAATAGCCAATCTGAAAGCAGAGATTTTTAAACCTTCTATTGATACAAGATATGACCAGGTAAAGATTGTGAGCCATGACGAGAATAAAATTAATTCTACTCCTATCGATAATTCCCAAACAATTCTCCTGCTTGCACAAGGTGTGGATGTTGTCGGCATCGATGAAGCGCAATTCTTCGATGACCAGATAGCAGTCGTATGTGAGAAACTAGCTTTCAGTGGTATGCGTGTGATTGTCGCAGGCCTGGATATGGATTATACAGGTAAGCCTTTTGGCCAGATGCCTAACCTGCTTGCTGTGGCGGATTACATCACAAAACTCCATGCCATATGTGTGGTTTGTGGCAATATCGCTAATCTCAGTTATCGTAAAATAAAAACCGGCGGCCAGGTATTATTGGGTGAAAAAGATATTTATGAACCAAGATGTCGCATTTGCGCTGCCCTGGATAAATGATCATGGGTAAGTTTTTTGTGCATTGGTATTGCTCCTGCCTCATTGCAAATGGATCATAAAGGTGCAGGAGGTACAACGGTGCATCTTTCATTTCAATAAAATACCCTGGTTGATTTAATTGTAAAGGAAATGTATTTTTCCATTGAGTTCCTCTTTATTTCATAATACTCTTTTTGATTTTCTACCACCAGGGCCTATACAAAGAGAGGTACTTAACTGCCTTCATCGTACGCCTGATCCAAACAATTTTAATTTGGTTTAAAAATACTTTATTTATCCGTGGTATTCTACCGTTGCAACAAAAATAACTCCATCAGAATGACCCATTAATGCTTGCCAAAAATTATCAATTGTCTCTTTTAGCTGCGCATAAAATGCTCATCAAACCAGGTTGAAAGTAATCTCAACTGTAATGATGAATAAAGTAAGTAAGCCGGTTAGAAATATGATATCTGCTATTCTCCCATATTTTTTACTTTTATGTACACTCCGCATAGATAGATAGGACATTATGCAGCTTCCAATAAATAGGACAAGGGCAACAGACGTGAACTCATCGATATATGTCTTTTTACTTAGGCCCATTATTTTTAACGAGGTAAGTACAATAAAACAAAACCCTATCAGGTTTGAAGAGGCATTTAGAATGTGAGGTGCCGTTTTCTCTTTTACATGAATTTCTTCATTTTCCACTGTAAGTATTTTAGTTTTTAACGATCAATTTTTAAGAATAGAAAATGATTTTTATGCTGCGATGATCTTTGTTAATTTACCAATATCTGCAGCTACTTTATTGATAAAATTAAGTTGCTCATTCAATTGTACATCTTTGTTTTTCTTTTCAGTGATTAATGATGGACCATCGGCCACTCGTTGTTCTGACAAAGCAGGATCTAATCTCTTCATGCTTTTTTCTAAATTGTCCAGTGCGCGTTTTACATCATTCATATTTTCTATAGAAATAGGAGGCAGGTCTTTATCAAATGCCATGGCGGTAATACTGGCTACATTGGAAGATAGAATATGATTCAATACAACAAACTCATAGATTTCGCGTTTATGCAACTGCGTACTTTTGGGTTCACTAAGCATTCTTTGAAGTGCTGCTGAAAGGTTGGCCGTACTTACAAATAATTCTTTCCTGATCAGGCTATATTCCAGCGTTGAAAACTCCTTGCCTAAAAAAAGATCTTTTAATTTCTGCAGGTAATTCACATTCGCACGAAGCATATTGGTCATATGATTGGTGAGATTTTTAGATTCCCATTGCGGGAATAAAAAATAGCTTGAAAGAAATGCCAATAAAGAGGCAACTGCTGTATCAGAAAGTCGTTCACTCGCGACATTCAAAGCGCCCAAACCTAAAAAATGGAATAAAATCAGTACATATGGTGTAAGCAGGATAACCATAATCACATAATTTCCATTCTTCATGGTGTAGGTGCCTATCATAAAAAAAACGATAAAGGCAAATAACACATTTTCGTTTTTCACAAAGGCAAGAATGAGCAATCCTATAATACCGCCTGCCAAAGTACCAATTAACCGATCCCAGTTTTTTTGTTTGGTAAGGCTGTACCCCGGTTTCAATATAATGATGATGGTCATTAATATCCAATAGCTATGGTGCCCCTGCGATATCAGTTTGGCGAAAGCAAACCCTGCACCACAGGTGATCATCATGCGAAGGGAATGCCTGAAAACTGAGGATTGGAATGTGAAATTATTTTTAAAAATATCCCAGCTTACTTTTTGGTGCGATACGAATCGCGAATATTCTTTGTGACTGCGGATTTGCTTTTTGCCTGACAGGTCTTCTTTGAAATACCGGGTAATCTCATCTACGTTTTCCCCTAGATTTCTTAAATTAACCAATATTTTTTTAAGCATAATCGTGCTTCCTGAATCAGCCAGGGCGTCAATCTTTATTTTTAACCGGTCCAATGCAGGTATCAATTCAAATTCTTTTTTATAAGGACTGTTGTCATGAATTGCATCTCCGACATTGGTCATTTCCCTGGAAATTTTTCTCAGCAGGATTTGCACTTCCTGCAAGATGCCTGTGGCAGCATATTTCTGCCTTAATGATGCGTAATCATACCAGGTAGCCATGATGTCTTCAAAGAGATCTACAACATAGGTAAAAGTGAGGACCAACACCCTGCCGTAGTGGGTGGATTCTTTTGTAATGGACCTGTTTTTAAATAGCAATTCTCTTACGGCATCCTGCGTCGTATTGACCACTACCTGCTGATCCAATAATTTTTTATATTCTTTTTGCAGGTCAGAGGCAGGGTTGTACAGCTCTGATTTTATGCGCAGGTATTTTGCTGTTTCATTGATGCAATCCCCGAGAGCCCGCTGTGCAGGACGAAAAGGAGTAAGATGATAAAATAATAAAGCGATCACCATATACCATACTCCGCCGGCCAATACCAATAAACTATTGATCAACGCTTCGGGAATGGTTACTTCCCGCGACATTCTCAATATCATGATCAGCAAACCTGCAGTGCCTATGGCTCCGGCCCTGTTTCCATAAACTGACAGCATGGTCAATAAAAAAGTTGAGGCTAAAACGAGTATGCCCAGTGAGAGTATATTGGAATTAGACAATCCTGTAATTAATGTCATTACAAAAACAAGCAGGGTAGCGTAAAGCATACCATTTTTCTTATGCACTACAGGCCCGGGTCCATCACTGATACTTACACACAAAGCACCAAGCGATATGATCATCCCCGATTCTAATTGCCCGATCAATCCAAAGATCAATGTAGGTAAAATAATTTCCACAGTGATGCGCAGGCCATCGGCGAGTGCCTGGCCAAATAAGAATGATCGTATTTGCTGCTTGGTTTCCACTATTTATTTGAATACAAAGAAACTTAGAAAAATCAGAATGTGGGGAAATGAGATTTATTTTAATAATTGTATCACAAAAAAATTGATGGTGAAATCACTATTTATCGGAGTGCTGCCTTGATTAGTGGCACACGAAATAAACAAACAAAATGCCGAAGAAAAGACAATAGTGTTGACGAACAAAAACCGGTGATGAGATAACCAGCCATTTTTTTGTGATTTTTTAAAAATGTTTCGTGTGCCACGAACCAAGGCAGTGAATACGCTTTCTAACTTTGGGTAAAGTCATCAAAATAGACAAAGAAGATAGGTTTTACCACGAGTTACGAAGAGCACGAAGGGGAAATGATTCGCATTTTAATCAATCAGCGTGGATCATAAAAATTACCAATTAATTGGTTTGTTGCTTGCTCCTACAAAATTAATAGTCAATTTTTTCCTGCTTTAATTTCGCAGAAATCTCTTTGTATTCTTCGTGTCCTTCGTGCCTTCCTGGTAAAAATTCTAAAAAAATTATTTGCACATCAAATTCTCAAAAGGTCGCCAAGTAAATGCTGTACAATTCTAAAAATCAATAAAGATATAATGAGTATAATTCCTGGTTTGGAATCTTGAACATTGTTCACCATCAACAATTCCTTTCTCCGTAAATAATTAACCGGTTTCTTACGTCACAATGAAGTAAATTTGCAACTCAATTTTTACCAGTAGATGAAAGAAGAAATACTCAAGGATGTTGTCATAAAATTTGCAGGGGATAGTGGAGATGGTATGCAATTGACTGGCGATCAGTTTACCAATAATACGGCTTTGATGGGTATTGACCTGGCCACTTTCCCGGATTTTCCGGCAGAGATAAGGGCGCCAATAGGTACTATTCCCGGGGTAAGTGGTTTTCAATTACGGTTTTCAAGCGATAGGATCTTTACGCCTGGCGATTCTTGTGATGTATTGGTAGCAATGAATGCGGCTGCATTGAAAACAAATTTAAAAGTTTTAAAGAAGAACGGAAAGATCATTGTAAATGTGGACGGCTTTGATGTAAAAAATCTTAGGCTTGCCAATTTTCCGGATGGTATCAATCCACTGGAGGATGGAAGCCTGGACCAGTTTGAAGTGATTAAAATTGATGTGACCAAAATAACCCGTGAAGCATTGAAAGACTTTGCCATGGGAACCAAGGAAAAGGACCGCGCAAAAAATATGTTTGTCCTGGGCTTTTTATATTGGATGTACAATCGTAGCCTTGATAATACCATTCGTTTTTTGAATGGAAAGTTTGCATCAAAACCTGACATCCTGGAAAGTAACTTAAAGGTTTTGCAGGCTGGTTATAATTATGGTAATACGACGGAAACCTTTACTACACGCTATTCTGTGGCTAAAGCGAAGATGGAACCGGGGACCTATAGAAATATCAGGGGCAACCAGGCCGTAGCTCTTGGGATGATTGCTGCGGCGCAAAAAAGCGGTCTTCAATTATTTTTAGGCACGTATCCTATCACGCCGGCAAGTGATATTTTGCACGAATTGAGTAAGCACAAAAATTTCGGCATTAAAACCTTCCAGGCGGAAGATGAAATTGCCGCGATCAGTTCAGTTATTGGCGCTTCCTATGGTGGTAGCCTTGGTATAACTACTACGAGCGGACCGGGGATGGCCTTGAAATCCGAGGCCATGGGACTTGCTGTAATGTTGGAAATACCTTTGCTCATCTGTGACATACAGCGCGGTGGCCCATCTACAGGATTGCCAACGAAGACAGAGCAAAGTGATCTGTTACAAGCCTGCTATGGAAGAAACGGTGAGAGCCCGATGCCGGTAATTGCTGCTGCTACACCAAGTGATTGTTTCGAAACAGTTTACGAGGCTATCAGAATTGCGGTACAACATATGACGCCTGTAATATTTTTGAGTGATGGATATATTGCCAATGGTTCAGAGCCATGGAAGTTTCCGGTCAGTGAAAATCTTCCGGAGATAAAAGTGAATTTCAAAAAAGAGTTGGCGGAAGGTGAAGAAATATTTCAACCTTATTTAAGAGATGAGAATGAAGTACGCGCCTGGGCAGTACCGGGATATGCCGGCCTCGAACATAGGGTAGGAGGTTTGGAGAAACAAAATATAACCGGAAATGTGAGTTATGATTCTGCCAATCATGAGTTGATGGTGAAGATTCGCCAGGCGAAAATTGATAAGATTGCTTTAGATATCCCTCTACAGGAGATAGACAATGGCCCGCAGGAAGGCAAAGTTTTAGTGATGGGATGGGGAAGTACTTATGGCGCCATTAAGAGTGCCGTATTGGAATTATTGGCTGAGGGTGAAATGGTTTCTAATTTACATATAAGATACATACGGCCATTTCCGCAAAATTTAGGAGCGATCATTCAGCGTTTTGATCACATTTTGATTCCTGAATTAAACAATGGGCAATTGATAAAGATCATACGGGATCAGTATTTGGTGGATGCGAAAGGACTGAATAAAATCATGGGTATTCCTTTTGCGAAGCAGGAAATTGTGGACGCGGTGAGAGGGTTATTGAAGAAATAGTACACATTAAATATCCTGGTTCCTATTAAAATAAAACAGTAACTAAGTCATTCCCATAAATTATTGAATGTGCTCTCTGCAAACTTTTAAAGTGTTCTATTACTATTATAGTTACTTCGGGAATTTTTCCAATAAGTCGTTTAAACAAAGGAAAATAAACATACTTATCTCCAATTGTGCAGGTGTAAAAATTCCAATCTTCCAATCTTTATGGTCATTATTATTGATAATATTCCAATGACCACGCATAATGGCGAATAATATTTTTTATCGTTTAGACCGAATTGAGTGTTTTTGATTTTCTTGAAAAAACCAACATAATCGAAATCACCAATAACCCGCAAATGAAAAAGCCCGCAATAACCCACAATCCATATTGATCAAACCAGTAAGGGATTTTGAAGTTTAAAATAGTGCTTTTTTTAAAATAAGAAGGCCAGATGCGAATAATCCAAAAGCAACTATAAAAGTTGGAAGTAATCCTGGCATTTGGGTTTAATACTGTCGTCTTTTGTTGGAAAAACGGCATCACTTCCACAACGTCCGCCAATGCCCCAATAAAAATGAATGGCTGATAAAAATCAAAATACTGAATACAATATCACTGAAATTATCATTTCATCACAGGCAAATCAATATAACTATTGGAATAAATTTTCTGTTCTGCCTTTATAAAATCATTGTCATTTGCTTCAAAAATATTAGCCACATATTTTTGTGGATTGCGGTCTATGAGTGGGAACCAACTGCTTTGTACCTGGATCATCATGCGATGACCTTTCAGAAATACATGATTAATATCGTGAAGATCAATTACAAACTCTTCCCGTTTACCCGGAGTAAGGGGAGAAGGATTTGTGAAACTTTTTCTGAATCTTCCCCGGAAAACTTCCATCGCTACAGGAAATTGAAAACCACTCATGCTAAGGCTTTCTTTATCAAATGAAGGATACACGTCAATCAGTTTCACAACCCAATCTGCATCCGTACCGGAAGTACTGGCAAATAGGTGCGCCATCATCTTCCCGGTAACAGTAATATCATTTATAAGTGAGTCTGACGTAAAACTTGCCACGTCCGGCCGGGTATAAACAAATCGCTGATCTTCTACCTGCCAGGGTTTCCAGCGGCTGCCCGGACCGTAAGTGGCTTCAATTGGCAAAGTGCGATAGGGCACAGGATGAGCAGGATCGCTTGTATAAGAAACAAATCCTGTAGAAGTGGGTTTGTCAAAACTGCATGTATGATCGGCATTGGCATATAATTTTTTCATTTGTACATCTTGTGGCGGCCATTTACTATACGTTTTCCATTCATTCGATCCGGTTTGGAAGCAAGTAGCTTCGGCAAATTTTTCCCCTCCATCCCGGTTGTTATCGGAACCTTTCAACCAATAGTCAAACCACTTTTTTTGCAGGTCCCGAAAATCTTCGCCGGTACTTTTTACAAAAGAAATTTTGCCAAGGCTATTACCTTTCATTCTTCCCCAACCACCATGGTTCCATGGTCCAAGTACCAGGTAATTCCTGTTGAAACTATCTTTCTTTTCCATGTGATCATACATCAATTGGGGTCCGTTTATATCTTCCTGGTCATAATAACCACCAACATGCAACATTGGAATGTAAGGTTGCGCAACATAATTCAGCGGAGAGTTTTTTTGCCAATAAGCATCATAGTTAGGATGCTGTACAAAACTGTTCCATGTAGGAATTTTACCATGAAAATATTTTTCATTCACGTTTTTTAAGGAACCTAATTTTAAATACCAATCATACAGATCATATTGAGGAAAAGGAAAATCAGAATCCGTTGTTTTATCATATTCTACTTCATAACTGTATTCCATACCATAGCTCAATCTGAAGGCCCCATTGTGGTGGAAATCATCTCCCATAAAAAGATCACCCATGCAAGCCTGTTCTGAAGCAGCTTTCAGCGAAGGATGGGGATCAATGGCACCTACAAGCGCCAGCCAGCCCGGATAGGAAATGCCCAGAATTCCTGCCTTGTTATTATTATTTGGTACATTTTTTACAAGCCAATCCACCGCATCCCAGGTGTCCGTACTTTCATCAATTGTCCCCTTTTGTTTCAGGTGCGTTATGGGTTGATGAATCTGCATAATTCCTTCACTTTTATACTTTCCTCTTATATCCTGCATTACAATTATGTAGCCCTCTTTTGCCATATTCGCAAAGTATGGCATTTGCATAATATCTGCACCCGTAGGCACAGAAGCCCCGTATGGTGTACGTTGTATCAAAATAGGTAGTGGTGCTGTGTGTTCTTTTGGCGTAAATATTACTGTGTATAATTTAACACCATCACGCATCGGAATCATTGTATCTTTTATAGTGTACCCGGTAATTGACTGGCCAAAAAGAAAGGGGGAAAGAATGATTAAAAATGGAATGAGCATTATTCTTTTCATGAAAATTTTATTTAATGTAACTTAAAATTAATTCTTTGATTGTGAATAATGGGAAAAGAAGGAATGAATTAAAAGAATTGTATAAGAAATATATTGAATTATAATCTTTGTCTGATTCTTCTTTAAATAATAGAATAATTCTTTGAATTATTTCTCATTCAGTGGAGAAGTGCCCGAGAAACTGTAATTTAAGATTTATTTAAAAATATTTGGTGAGCAAAGAACCAAGGCAATGGTCAATAATTAATTACAGAAAAGTGCATTTAGAAAACTATAATATTATTGCGTAGTCTTAAATTTATTTGAAATAATTGCTAAAACTAACAAACCAAATCCGACTCCAAATAACAGTCCTTTTGCTACATCTGGCCATTCAATAAATTTAGAAAATATTTCTGAAATTGCCATTGTGAAATAGCCATTATCAGAATTACAGATTTTTAGTAAATCTTTTTTCCCATTTTTATTGGAGATTGTATATGCAGAGTTGACACATTTTGGTCAATTCTATTTAACCTAAAACCCGATACCCAAAACCTACAACCTACAACCTACAACCTACAACCTACAACCTACTACCTACTACCTAACCTCACCTTCTCTCCCTTCCAATTGTAAATCCCAATTTAATACTAAATGTAAGGTATGCATCATTGTGAGTAGGATCACCTCTGATTCCATCAGGATGTGCAGTTTGTGCGCCGGGTTTGCTACGGTCATGCAATTGAATGGCATCTGCCAATTGCGTTCCGGAAAGGTATTTTGAGAAAAGAGCCGGGTTTATATAACGGGTACTTACATCATCCAGGTAATCTGTGAATAAAATTCTGTGCATCAATTCTGCCCGGATGTTTAATTTAGGTGTTATGTCATAGCGCGCACCAAAACCCAGCGGGATATTAATTTGATTCAGGCTGTATTCTTTTTTATTTGGATATTCCGCGAATCCTTCTCCTTCCGTATGCAAAGGTCTCAGATCTACAAATGTGCCATTTAATTTGCCTTGTGGCCTGAAGTGGAAAAATCCGATTCCTGCAACTATGTAGGGAGATACAACCGGCGGAAATTTATCCTGGTTATAATTTCCAAACATTTCAAATGGATGTATTTCTGCTATCAGTACCACTTCTGAAATGGGAGTTTTGAAACTAAGATTGCGCTCGTAACGCTCATTAGTAGTAGGTGCCACTTTTACTAAAATGCTATCCCACGATCTCACCGTGCCAAAAGTAGCTTCCAGCCTAAACCCTACCATATTTTTATACATGGCGCCAAAAAATGCGCCACCACTAATGTTCGTCGTTTTTATATTAAAATCTTTCAAACCCCTGGTACCAATTCCTCTCCGGCCACCAATATCTGTAAGTGCATTAATGGCACCTGCAGAGAAGCCAACCTCGTAGAAGAGATCCGATTCGTAATAGTTGCCATCATAAAAATAATACTGGGCTTTCAGTGGAGTAGATATTGCAATAAATATAAAAGCAATAAAGAAAATTTTAATCTTCATATTCAGGAAGGTGTATTTTATCGGTTCAGTTTTCAAGCGTGGGTTTTACCACTTTTTTATAATAATTGCAAACAGGTTTTATTCCACAGATCTCACATTTGGGCGTTCTGGCTACGCAAATATAACGCCCATGCAATATTAACCAATGATGAGCAATGTATATTAGATTTTTTGGAATATTTTTTACCAGCTGCTTTTCTACGGCTAATGGCGTATTTGCTTTTACCATACCGATCCTGTTTGCCACTCTGAACACATGGGTGTCAACAGCCATGTTAGGCTGATGGTCTACCACAGAAGTAATTACGTTAGCTGTTTTGCGGCCAACACCAGGAAGAAGCATTAATTCATTGACTGTCATTGGAATGACGCCATTGAAATCATTTACAACCATATTGGCCATTCCAATTAGGTGTTTTGTTTTATTATTGGGATAGGAAATACTTTTAATGACACTAAATAATTCTTCATTGCC
>JBDTEF010000304.1:0-5847 GCA_039922615.1 Ginsengibacter sp. | reverse complement strand
CTGTTAGGAATCGGCCATAAATAATTTGGATTATCAGGATTTACCTGGGGAATGGGTGAACCTCCCTTAGGTGTTTTCGCTGGTACGGGCATTTTCAATCTCATCAGGTCATTATTCCTGATGCCCTCTCCTAAAAATTCAATATGTCTTTCATTGACAATATTATCTATCAGTTCCTGTTTGGTTGTTGCTGTAATTGTAGTTGTTTTATCAGACCGCTGCCTTACTGCATTTACTAACGCCAGGGCCCTTTCATCAACGCCATTTAAATTGGCGAGCGCCTCGGCCAGGCTTAGCAATACCTCGGCATAGCGGATCACAGGGACATAATCAATAAAAGGTGAACCGGAATTATATTTTATACACCATTGCCTGCCTGCATTGGAGCCTGAAGGAGTGGTAAAAATCAATGATCTTCTGCTGTCAGTTGATTTCCAACCAGGATCACTTACGATACCGCCTTCATAAATATAAAAGTCTCCAGTGCCTGATTTTCCTAAACCTGTGGCATTGGCACCATCTGGCAAATAAGCATTACCCAAAGAAGTTCCGGGCCTGTCTGTATTGGAAAAAGGCATGGAAAAAATGGATTCTACAGAAGTGTACGGCGCTTTGAAAACGGCAGTCACATCAGACAATAGCGCATTTTTTACACCGGTAGGCGCTACAAAAGGTGCAGCAACCGGGACTATCTTATTCGCTTCAGTAACGACATTGCTATAAAGGCCCATGCTTAGATATACTTTTGTTTTTGCGGCAATAGCCGTGTTTTTATGCGCCCTTGTTGTATTTAAGGATGCGGAAGAATATTGCGCAGGCAAATTGGCTTCGGCAAAATCTAAATCCTCAATGATTTGTTTATACACATCTGCCA
The DNA here is from genome assembly GCA_039922615.1 of Ginsengibacter sp. Lineage (GTDB taxonomy): Bacteria > Bacteroidota > Bacteroidia > Chitinophagales > Chitinophagaceae > Ginsengibacter. Next base: position 4,973 of record JBDTEF010000304.1, on the reverse strand, counting down.
CCTTGCTCCTGGCCAGGTTGTAATCCGCCAAACCTTTATTGGGCGTTAATCTCAAGGGTAAGCCCGGGCTTGCACCCTGATCTTTCGTATAAGCAGGCGCATAAAGCTGGAGCAAATAATAGTAGGATAAAGCCCTCAATAAACGCGCTTCGCCCATATAATTTTTGGATAATTCTGCACCTACTACTTCAGTACCTTTTGCATCCATGCCGGCCATAAATACATTGGCGCCATTGATCATCTGGTAACCCTGTTCCCACACGCTGGAAACATCGGCCAATCCCGGATCTACCGTCATCTGGTAAGATAAACCGCCTCTGGTAGGATTGAGGTTGGTCGCTATAAAATCGCCTGCCCTGGCTTCACTGTAATAAATGTAAAGCGAACCCCAAAGACCATTTGCCTTAAAGGTGGCATAAAGTCCATTGATCTGGGTGGCTATTCTATCGGCCGTCTCAAAGGCCGAGGCATCTGAGATAAGCGTAGTGGGATTGGGATTTAATGATGCTTCCTTTTTACACGAACCCATCAGTATACAAACCAGGCCCACAAGAAAAATACTATTATTATTAATTTTCATAATTATTTTATTTTAGCGAATTAAAAAGTTATTTGCAATCCAACAGTGTACGTCCTTGCATTTGGCGTTACATTTTTATCAAATCCCTGCGTAGCTGTCGCATTTCCTGTGCTCGTAACTTCCGGATCCGCACCTGGATATGGCGTTAATATGGCTAAATTCTGGCCCCCTACATAAACCCTGATGCTGGCGATTTTAATCTTTTTCAACAATGGTTGCGGAAGCTTGTAGCCGAAAGTGACATTCTTCAGGCGAACAAAATCACTACTATACACATTTGCCGTAAGCGGAGTTGAGTAGCCCCATGAAGTAATATCTCCATCTTCCACACGCGGAATATCGGTAATATCGCCCGGCTTCTGCCAGCGGCCCAACACTTTGGTAGAATTATTCTGAAAACGCATATCTAACAGAGAAGCCTGTGTAGCAAAATAAATATAACCGCCATATTGATACGTAATCATGGCGCCAAGGTCAAAGTTGCCAAACTGAAAAGTATTGGAGAATCCGCCATATACGGTAGGATGCGGACTTTTGTAAATAACTGCATCATCCGTGGTAGAAACGGGCGGCGCAATGCTGCCATCTTCGTATTCCCACTGGTGTCCACCTGTTTTAGGTACTACCTGCTGGTACAAAACTTTTTTACCATCTTTATTCAGAAAGATCCTTCTTCCTGTTGCGGGATCCACACCTGCAGTCCTGATGGCATAGATCATACCTACCGGGTAGCCTGGCAGGGAGATAGAAACCATACCTGCGCCAGCTTCTACCAATAAACTGCTTACACCCGGCGCGAGTGCCGTCACCTGGTTTTTATTAAAAGAAACATTTAGATTACTATTCCAGTTAATGTTTTTATTTCTTAGCACTACGCCATTCAGGGCAAATTCCCAACCCCTGTTAAACATACTGCCCACATTGGAAAGTACAGAATTCACTGTATTTCCCGGCAGGCCGACAGAAGAAGGAACAGGCACACTAAAGATCAATCCATCAATATTATTTTTGTAATAAGAAATGTCCGCGGTCAGCCTATAATCAAAAAGCGATAAATTCAAGCCGACATCCAATTTCTTACTGGTTTCCCATTTCAGGTTTTCATTACCGGCAGAAGAATAATATAATCCCGCAAGTCCGCCATATAAACTGGCGCCATAAGTAGTTAAAGAAGCAAAATCACCTACACCGGCTATATTACCTACTTTTCCATAACTGGAACTTATTTTTAAAGAATTAACCACCTTGGAGATGCTGGATTTTTCCCAGAAATTTTCTTTACTTATTTGCCATGCGCCGGAAAAACCCCAGAAGTCACCACTCTTATTTTTTGACCCCAGCACAGATGCCTGGTCTCTTCTAAAGCTACCTGTCAAATAATATTTTCTTTGGTAATTATATTGCAAACGGGAAAATTGCGAAGCCAGGAAATTATAATAAACCGCATTACTTGTATTACTGATGGCCACATTGGAAAATCCACCCTGGATATTTGTATAGAACGGATCTGATTGCCCTGTTCTTGTGAGGCCAAACTGGTCACCATTAAATTTGGACTCTTCATATCCTAATAACAGGTCCAGGTTATTATCTTTAAATGACCGGGAAATAGTCGCTGTATTGGTCCATACGGAAGTTTCTCTTTTAGCAGTTACACCTGTTGCACTTCCTAAAGCACTTTGCCCTTCATTTGTGCGCGGATCAAAATACCTTTCTGTACGGCTATACATATTATTGAGGCCATAAAGTGTACGAAGCACCACCCATGATACCGGCTTAATTTCCACAAATGCACTTGCCTGCAAAAAGTTATTGGCCGTATTGTCATCATTGGCAGCTAATGATAAAACAGGATTGGTATAACCTAATCTTTTCGTTGCCGTTAAATGAGTTGTATTATCCATTACGCCCACATTTGGGCCAATTACATTATAAGTACCATCCGCATTGTAGGGCCCTACAATAGGTGCCGTAATAAATCCAAGACGGTAGGCAATTGAATTAGAAGAAGAAGAACTAACTCCAGTACCGGTAGATAAGATGGCCGAAGTATTGTCCATGCTATAATTGGTTTTTGTACCCACCTTCAGCCAGGAATTTACTTTGTGCTCCAGGTTATAATTCACAGATTTTCTATCAAAACCATTTCCTCTTACGATACCTTCCCTTTTAGTATAACCCAGGGAAAAATAATAAGTCGTTTTATCATTACCACCCGAAAGGCTGATATTATGGTTCTGAGAATTTGCCTTACGGAAAATATAATCGTACCAGCGCGCATCAATTTCTTTGCCATCAGGGCCGATAGATGTACCATAAAAATTGGTAACCGGATCGTAGGTGCCGGCATTCTTTAATGCTTCATTCTTAATTTCCAGGTATTGGCTGGCATTCAATACAGGCGCCAATCTTACGGCCTGGCTCTGGCCAATATAGCCATCGTAAGTGAATTTTGCCTGGCCCTTTTTACCGGATTTAGTAGTGATAAAAACTACACCATTGGCAGCCCTGCTTCCATAAATACTTGTCGCAGCGGCGTCTTTGGCAATATCAATGCTTTCAATATCAGCCGGGTTGATGGAGGCCAACGGATTATTTCCTGCATTACCGCCAACACCTACATCATCTGTGTAGATCGGAACACCATCTACCACTACCAAGGGGTAAGAGCTCAGGGACAATGAATTCGTTCCCCTGATCCTGAATACAGGCGCCTGGTTAGCAACCCCATCATTGGCAATCAAATTGATACCAGTACCGCGGCCTGCCAAAGCGCCTTCAAAACTGGTAACAGGTTTATCAGCTATTTCTTTTCCGGAAACATTTGAAATGCTACCGGTAGTCTCTGTCTTTTTTTGTGTGCCATAACCAATTACCACCACCTGGTCCAGGAGGCGCGATACATCTTTCATTTTTACTACTATAGAAATCGATTCGCCGGCCTTAAGACTATACCCAGAAAGCGTTTGATCTTCGTAGCCTACATTTGAAAAAGTAAACGAATACTTCCCGTTTGGCGGAAGTTTAAAAAATGTGAACATCCCCGCGGAATCTGTTTGGGCACCAGATGTAAAACCTGTGCTTAGATTTTTGGCAATAACCGAAGCATTTGGCAATAGCTGCCCATCCTCACTCCGGACAATACCTTTTACATCGGCATTATTCGTCTGGGCATTGGCGCTGAAAGTACAAAGGCAACTTAGGAGGATGGAAGTTACCACTATGTATCTCTGCATAAATCTTGTCATTTTCATAGTGAAATTTTAATGATGATAATTGGTTGTTTCAAGGATTTATTTTTTTATAATTGTATAAGAGTTGTCATTTTTTGTCACCTGCAAACCATTCAACCTGGCGATATCAGATAATAGATTTTCTATTGATTCATTCCTTTCTATTTTGCCGATGAAACTTTTGCCACTGAGTATTTTTGGGTCGTAATAAATGTTCACATTGTAGATACTTTTCAAATTGTCAAACACCATTGCCAGGCTTTGATTATTGAACATGTACCAATCGTTTAAACCCATACCAGCACTTACTTTCGGCTTCGGGCGAATACCTCTCTTATCCAGTGCATTTACCTTTTTTTCAATGGAAGAAATACCGAAGATCTTTTTCGTCCTGCTGTAAATAAATGACTGCCCGGGTTTTAAATAATAATCCATATCCAGGTTGTGCAGGCCACTATCGGCATTTTTTATTACGACACTTCCTTTGTATAAATTCACTTTTATATCTGCCTGTCCTTTTTCGGCACTTACCATAAAAATGGTTCCGAGGGCGGTAGTGGATATATCCAAACTAACGACTGTGAAAGGCCTGGCAGCGTCATGGAAAACATCAAATTTTGCGATGCCGGACAAAATTATTTTTCTCGCATCAGCATCAAATGGAACACGGTATTTTAATTGTGATTTGGGATAGAGATCCACCAAGGTGCCGTCAGGAAGGGTGATTTTTTCAATAGAATCTGTCTCATTTATTTTAGCCACCATCACATTTTCAATGATAGGAGCTGCTACCAGCAATTCCTTTTTTTCTGTAGTAAAATATTTCCAGCCAAGACCAATTAAAACAAGAAACGAAGCAGCCACTGATAACCTGCCTGCCCAAAGGATCACTTTACTGCGCGATGAAATTTTATCAAGGATTTCGCGCTTCATTCTCCCGGATATTTCTGGATCCAATTCCTCCACGGGGAAAAAGTTTTCCCATTCAGATTCGGAGAAATAAGCAGCTAATTCTTCGGGATGATTGTTGAAATAATCAAAAATTATCCTTTTTTCTTCTGTGCTACAATCTCCTTGAAAAAAACGATCGATGAGTTCCTGGTTCATTGGCAGTTATTATAAGTAGTACGTATGAAAGAGAAGTACCCCCCAGGAGAAAA
>JBDTEF010000303.1:0-10936 GCA_039922615.1 Ginsengibacter sp. | reverse complement strand
GTACATACTTGTATCAATGTATTGAAAAAGAATAAAAAATTTGCTGATAGCGTGGATATTACAAATGCCTCCGGAAAGTATTTGAATGAACATAATATCCCTTCGATTATGCAGGCAAAAGAAGTGGTTGAATGTATCAGGTTATTGCCAATTGGGTATAGAACAGTTTTGAACCTGTATGCGATAGAGGGTTTTTCTCACAAGGAGATCGGTAATATTCTGGAAATTGAAGAAAGTACCAGCCGATCGCAGTATACACGGGCGAGAGTGCTATTAGAAGGGATTCTTATTAAAAGGAAAATTCTTCAAAAGCCGAGAGAGAATGTAAAAATGGTTTCAGGAATTTAGTCAACGTCGGATTAAGGACGAACTACCAAAACAGAAAAAATGATTGAAAAATTATTTGATATTACAAATTTCGAACAGTCTTTAAAAGAGCATGCTGATGATTTTACGATTGTTCCTTCACGCAATGTTTGGCAAGGCATATATAATAATATCCATCCGGGTAGAAAATGGCCTTCGATTCCAATGGCATTGATGCTTCTTCTTTCTCTCATGGGAATTGGATACCTGAATAATGCACCAGTTCGACCTGCACAAAACGAAATTAATCTAAACAAAAATAATCTCACTTCCACTCCAAAAAGCAATGCAAAATCGAATGGGAAAAGTCATTTATCAGTAGCCTCAATCAATAATGAAATTACCCGGGGCATAAATGATAAAGAGAATACTAATGAGGTTGCATTAAAGAAAGTGTCAATTAAGAATGAAGTAGCTGAAGAAACTGATCAGACCATTTTAGATAAGAACCAGGAAGGTAAGCAATTGACTTCTGTTGAGGAAATCCCTGTTACAATAATAAATTCTTACTCTCAATCTTCTTCAAAAGATATTCCTGAAATTGAAACGCTGACAGGTAAAGAAATTGCAGGGATTGATTTAAATAAAAATGTTGAGAACAATATCTCACCAAATAATAAATTGGAAACAGATGATGATAATCAAAAGAAAGCAAATTCGAATATTTCCAAAAGCTTAATTAAGAAGCAACCTAAAATCACCTTATCTTATTTTATAATGCCTACGGTGACTAATGTTTATTTTGCAGGAAACGAGGAAAAAGATATAAAATCTACGGGTTCTCTTATAGCCATTAATCCTGATCTGTCACAAGGCAACATGATCATAAATGCCCAGTTAGGTTTAAAATTGGGTGGCCAGGTTGAATACCATTTTAATTCGAAATGGCAACTGTTATTAATTGGCCAGGCATCCTATTCCGGTTACACAATTATTTCAAATAAAGAACCCCTTGCTTTAGGTAAATTAGCGCTAAAGGATAAGTCAGGCCCTGTTTATTCAAAAGCTTATGTCACTAATCTTGGAAATGGTAAAAGCGACAACCAGGTTCCTTTGACGAACTATAGTATTCAGATTTCATTACCAATTGGTATGCAGTATGAAATTTGGAAAAATAAGAGCACTGCCATTTTCCTATCAGCTGCAGCAGGTCCTTCTTTCGTATTAAGAAGCAATGCACATATACTTTCGTCAGACGGTCGGAATTATGTAGATGACCAGTCTTTAATGCGTAAAAATAATTATACAGGTTTTGTAGGAACACATATAGAATTCTCTGCAAAAAATCTAAAATGGAGAATTGGTCCTACAGTTGGTTATCAGCTATTGTCCACCTACGAAGACAAATATCCTGTGAAAGAGCACTTGATTGATTATGGTATTAAAATAGGAATTTCTAAATAAATTTTAATAGAGATAGATAATAATTTTTATCTAAAGTCGTTGCCTCGTACCCTGCAGCGGCTTTTTTATTTTGTAGATTTGCCCATGCAAAAAAATAAGCTGTTTATTCTTTCTTTTTTAGTATTGATGGGTTTTGCTTGTAAGAATAAGGTTGAAGATTCATCCGAAGTTGTTCAGCCTATCACAAATATTGAAAAAAGTCCCGCAGTTTTTCCTGTTACTGAATTTATTAAAGGACAATTGCATGAATTGGAAGGAATTCCCATCACCCCGTTAAAGAAAATCACTTTGAATCATAAGACCGATTCTTTATGGGTTAAAAAAGAAAATATCCGGGATTTTGCAAAACCATTTCTTTTCCCGCTTATAGATTCTACGTCAATGCAGGCTTATTTTAATAGTCATTCTTTTTTAGATCAGACAATTGATGCCATAACCCTGACATATGATGCCAATGAAAAATTACCTGGTACTGTTGACTTAACTCATTTTAATGTCTACATCAACCCTTTATCAGGAGAAGTAAAACGAATTTATTTAGTAAAAAAACCATCTGCAGATTCTACAATTCAACTCACCTGGATAGCGGATAAATGGTGCAGTATAGTAACCATTGTACAAGTCCCCGGGGGGAAGGTAAACATTAAAGAAGAGAAATTAATTTGGAAATTTAATTAGTTGAGCGGGCTTGCAGGCAATCTCCTACATGGGTGAAAAGGAATGGGAACTTAGAAGTAAATTTAGAAGGTAATTTAAGGTAGCATGAATAAGTGATAATATAAGAATAAATGACTTCAGAACAATTTCAGATAATAATAAAAACCGTACCTGTTGAACCAGGTATTTATAAGTATTTTGATGAAAACTATGAGTTGATCTATGTCGGGAAGGCAAAAAATATAAGGAAGAGAGTGAGTTCTTACTTCACTAAAACCTTTACCGGTTACAAAACGCATGAACTGGTAAAAAGGATTCACAGTATTGAATTTACAATTGTAGGTAGCGAACAGGATGCTTTTTTGTTGGAGAATTCATTGATCAAACAATATCAGCCTAAATACAATATCAATTTAAAAGATGATAAGAGTTACCCTTATATTGTCATTAAGAATGAACCATTTCCAAGAATATTTCTTACAAGGAATAAAATAAATGATGGATCTGAGTATTTGGGACCTTTTACCTCTGCAGGAAAAGTGCGGGAATTAATCAATTTTATAAAAGAATTTATTCCATTACGGACATGTAAATTAAATCTTACTGAAAATAATATTCAGAAGGATAAATTTAAAGTCTGTCTTGAGTATCATTTAGGAAATTGTAAAGGACCCTGTGAGGCGTTTCAAAGTAAAGCTGATTACGATGAAGGATTACAACAGGTGAGGCAAATGCTCAAAGGCAACCTGGCGCCTGTAATTACGAGATACAAGGAGGAAATGAATTATTATGTATTGCAGATGCAGTTTGAAAAAGCAGCTGTGATCAAAAGTAAATTGAATCACCTGGAAAATTACCAGGCCAGATCAGTTGTAGTAAATAAATCTTTTTCAGACCTTGATGTCTTTTCCATCCTGCGCGAAAATGAAACAGCTTATGTCAACTATTTAATGGTGCTTCATGGCTCCATTGTGCAGACGCATACAATAATCCTGGAACCCAAACTGGAGGAAACTAACGAGGAAATCCTTCAATTGGCTATTACAGATTTGAGAAGAAAATTTAATAGTACTGCTAATGAAATAATTGTTCCCTTTGAATTAGAGTATGCCAGTGAAGATTTGGTATTTATTATTCCAAGGGCGGGTGATAAGAAAAAGTTGCTTGATTTATCGGAGAAAAATGTGAATTATTTTATCGATGAAATGAGAAAGAAAAAAATGCTTCACCTCGAGGGAGAAACGGATGAAGAAAGAATAAAAGTACTTTCTCAAATCCAACAGGATCTGCATCTGCCGGCATTTCCATCTCAAATAGAATGTTTTGATAATTCTAATTTCCAGGGAAGTTATCCGGTAGCAGCAATGGTATATTTTAAAAATGGATTACCTGATAAATCAGAATACCGTCGGTTTAATATTAAGACTGTTGAAGGAATTAATGATTTCGCCAGCATGAAAGAAATCGTTTCACGCAGGTACCGGAGACTTCTTGAAGAAGAATCTCCATTGCCACAATTGATCATAATTGACGGTGGTAAAGGCCAGTTAAGTTCTGCATTGGAAGGACTCAAAGAAGTAGGCATGGATGGAAAAGCCACTGTTGTTGGATTAGCAAAAAATGTAGAAGAAATATTTTTTCCGGGAGACCAGGAATCTTTAAAACTGCCATGGAATAGCGAAAGCCTTAAACTTATCAGAAGAATTCGTGACGAAGTGCACCGTTTCGGTATCTCATTTCACCGCAACCAGAGAAGTAAAGGCACATTTGTCAATGAATTAGAGCAAATAAAAGGAATTGGAAAAAATTCTGCTGATATCTTGTTGAAAAAGTTCAGGTCAGTCAAAAAGATAAAGGAACTAACTTCGAGGGAATTGGCACTCGTAGTTGGTCAGTCAAAATCACGCATTGTATATCAATACTTTCATCCGACGGAATAAAAAAGGGCCAGATAGAAATCCGGCCCTGAATCCAATATCCTATGAAAAACCGAGACAAAAATAAACATTGTTTTCTTCTTACCTATACCCCATAATGGGTATTTTTTTAATGGTTTTTTTTTCGTATTGATCGGAATATTATTAAGGAAGTGATTTTATTTTTTCAAAAGATTGCTGATTTTATTATTATTAAATAGAATGGGTACATTTTAATAAATGTGAAAAAAGGTATTTTCCCCTTGTAAGGGATTGAAAAATATTATTACATCATACGAAGAAAACCCCTCTGGACAGGCATGGTTTTATACATGGATTCACTTAACTTTGCAGCCCGTAAATAAAAATTCGTATGAGTGGTGCATTAAAAGAAGTAAGGAACCGGATTAAGAGTGTTCAAGGTACGCAACAAATTACCAAAGCAATGAAAATGGTAAGTGCTGCTAAATTGAGAAGAGCACAGGATGCTATTTTGCAGATGAGGCCCTATGCAAGAAAGTTGCAGGAAATGCTGAGCAATATTGTTAGCAATGCAGAAGGCGATATCAACATGGCGCTTGCAAAAGAAAGGCCGGTTCAAAAAGTTTTGCTTATTGTAATTACCAGCGACAGAGGTTTATGTGGTGGATATAACAGCAACCTGATCAAATTGGCGAAGCTGGATATTCAGGATAAATACGCAGCCCAGTTTGCAGCAGGCAATGTACAAATCCTTCCAATTGGCAAAAAGGGTTATGAGCATTTTGTAAAGCAAAATTATAAAGTGGTAAGCGACTTCCGTGAAATATTTACAAATTTGAATTTTGAAAGTGTGGCAGCCGCTGCCAAATATGCAATGGATGCTTTTGCTTCCGGAACGATAGATGCGGTTGATTTGGTTTACAGTGAATTTAAAAATGCGGGTACGCAACGATTTGTTGCAGAACCTTTTTTGCCTGTTGCCAAAACAGTTAGGAAAAAAGGTGAATCCCAGGCTGATTTTATTTTTGAACCAGGCAAAGATGTGTTGATAGAAGAGCTAATGCCCAAGATACTGAACACACAATTATATAAAGCTATCTTAGATGCAAATGCAAGTGAGCATGGCGCACGAATGACTGCAATGGATAAGGCTACTGATAATGCGCAGGAATTGTTGAAAGAGTTAAAGATCAGCTACAACAGGGCCCGCCAGGCAGCGATAACAACAGAACTTACGGAGATCGTAAGTGGAGCAGCAGCACTTCAGGGTTAAAAAAATCTGCGGAGATTAAGGCAACTATCAGCGATTAAATAATGGAATTAAGTAACATCATCCCACATATAGAAGCTTTGATTTTTGCCAGTGAAAAACCTTTGGCTGAAGAGGATATTCTGCGATTGTTGAATGGTGCCCTGGGATTTATTGATAATCTTGCCACACCCGAACAGGTGGAAGCAGCCCTATCTGCTATATTTGAAAAATATGATTCCGAATTTTATGCATTTGAGGTAGTAAAAAGTGGCGGTGGATGGCAATTTCTCACTAAACCCGAATACCATAAAACAATCGCACAGCTCAATGGAGACAAGTTTTTAAAGAAGCTATCTTCAGCTTCCATTGAGACACTTTCTATTATAGCTTATAAACAACCGGTTACAAAATCAGAAATGGAATTGATCCGGGGTGTTAATTGCGATTATGCTGTCCAGAAATTGTTAGAAAAAGATTTGGTGATCATTGCCGGAAGGAGAGAAGATGCGCCGGGAAAACCATTGATCTATACTACCTCCAAATCTTTTATGGATTATTTTGGCATCAATTCTCCCGCAGATCTACCGAAAATAAGAGAAGTGCTCGAACAGGAAATAGTAGAAGCTACCAGGATGGAAAAGGATGATTTCGCCATTATTTCGAATGACGATGTTGTATCTGACCTATTAATGGAAGATGAAGCAAAACTGACAATTTTTGTGGAAACCCCCGATGGGAAAGAGACCGGTAAAAATCAAAATGAAAATTAATTCAATTTTGCTATTCTTTAATTAACCATTCACTGTAAATCTCTCCTTTCTGACTGAATTTTTGCTTCCAGGCTAAATAGCCCAGTGATATTTTTTTTATTGAAATGAAGGTTCCTAAAATCAACATTAATGAATTTTTTTATAAAAAAAAGATTGCCGGAATAGTTCATCGATTATTTTTCTAAATGAAATAGTTTGTACAAATATTTTTACATTTATATTTTTTCCGAAACACATAAATAGTAGATTTGTAATAACTGGGATACTGCTTTTTTTTGTTCATTCTTTCTCTATTAAATGGCCATTAATTTATCTTTTACTCAACTCATTGAAATCGCCGAAGAATTTGGAACGCCTGTTTATGTTTATCATGCAGAAAAGATTGCTTCTCAGTATCAAAAACTGAAAGCGGCATTTAAGCGACAAAATGTCCAATTTTTTTATGCAAGTAAGGCACTCACCAACATCAATATCCTGAAATATATAAAATCAATAGGATCTAATGTGGACTGTAGTTCTATCAATGAAGTCAAGCTGGCTATGCATGCTGGGTTTACTCCTGATCAAATCCTTTACACTTCAAATGGTATTGATTTTTCAGAAATTGAAGAAGCGGCCGATCTTGGTGTACATATTAATATTGACAGCCTATCAAACCTGGAAAAGTTTGGAAAAAAATACCATCATTCCTATCCGGTCGGCATTCGGTGGCGACCAAATATTTTAGCTGGTGGTAATCTAAAGATATCCACGGGGCATGATAAAAGTAAATTTGGAATTCCTGTAGATCAATTAGGGGAGGTTTTGGAAATTGTTGAAAAAAATGATCTTCATATCCAGGCGATTCATATTCATACCGGCAGTGAAATAAAAGATGTGGATATATTTGCGAAAGGAATTGAAATATTATTTCAACTTTCGGTTCACTTTCCTGAATTGGAGATTATAGACCTGGGTGGCGGTTTTAAAGTTCCTTACCAGGAAAATGATTCTGAGACGGATATTACTTTACTTTCGGAAAAAGTTGAAGAACTATTTAATTGCCATTTTAAAGAAACAGGAAAAAATTACCAGATTTGGTTTGAGCCCGGAAAATATTTGGTTAGCGAAGCTGGTTATTTTTTAGCGCGTGTAAATGTGTTGAAGCCTGGCTCCACTACGGTTTTCGCAGGTATTAATAGCGGGTTTAATCACCTTGTACGACCTATGTTTTACGATGCTTTTCATCGGATAGAAAATATATCGAATGAAAAAGGAGTCTTCAAAAATTATTCGATCGTAGGAAATATTTGTGAGACGGATACTTTTGCATGGGAAAGAAAAATTACTGAAATTACGGAGGGTGATTACCTGGTATTTTATAATGCCGGAGCCTATGGATTTGAAATGGCTTCTAATTTTAATTCCCGTTTTAAACCTTCAGAAGTAATGGTAAAAAATGGTAAAGCGAAGCTTATTCGCAAGGGAGATAATTTTGATGATTTGTTGAGAAACCAGGTAGAAGTAGAATGGTAGATTAAAAAAGAGGTTTTTATTTTTTATTTTAGAAGGTCATTTTAATAATTAAATTAATTATGGATACATCGGTTTCTACTTCTCCATCGGACAATAAAGTGATCATTGTCGGCGGCGGTATCAATGGTTTATGCTCTGCCTACTATCTTGCCAAAAACAATTTTGATGTTACCGTTATTGACAGTGGAGATATCACTAATAATTGTTCATTTGGTAATATGGGCTTTTTGTCGCCGAGTCATTTTATTCCCCTGGCTTCGCCTGGGATAGTGGCTGAAGGCTTAAAGCATATGATCAGCAAAACAAGTCCATTTTATATAAAACCCAGGCTCAATATGAGTTTCATGCAGTGGGCTTTAAAATTTTACAAAAGCAGTACCGCGAAGACGGTTGAAAAAAATGCGCCCCATCTTGTTCATCTGTTGAATCTTAGCAGAGAATTAATGAATGAGATCAGGGAAGATATTGGTGATACTTTCGAAATGGAAGAGATAGGTTGTATGATGATGTGTCATTCACAAAAGGCATTTGAAGAAGAATTGAAAGTAGGAGAGGCCGGTGAAAAATTGGGATTAAAAATTGAAATTTTAAATCGGCAGGAACTTCAGTCAAGAGAACCTGATGTTGAACTGGATATTTATGGTGCCGTTCTTTTCAAGGATGATGCACATATTCAGCCAGGCAAATTTATGCTGGCAATGAAAAAATATTTGGAAAATTCAGGCGTGAAATTTCAACTGAATTCGCCGGTAACAGGCTTCAAAAGGACAAACACTAAAATTGAAGAAGTACTCACAGCCAATGGATCATTTAAAGCGAAAAATATTATTTTATGTGCAGGAAGCTGGTTACCACAATTATCTAAAATGCTGGGTTTAAAGCTGCTTTTAGAAGGAGGTAAAGGATACAGCTATACCTATGATCATGTGGAAAAAAATATAAAATATCCTGCGATTCTTGTAGATGGTCGATGTGCCATTACTCCATGGAATCACTCTTTAAGAATTGGTGGAACAATGGAATTTAGTGGAATTAATGATAAGGTTTTGGTGAACAGGATGCTAGGGATATACAATTCTGTAAAAAAGTTTTACCCGGGATTACAAATTAAATTTCCGCCGAAAGATAAGATCTGGACAGGATTACGGCCGGTTTCGCCGGATGGATTGCCTTATTTGGGCAAGGCCCAAAATTTTGACAACCTATTTGTAGCCGGTGGTAATGCCATGCTCGGAATTTCCGAAGGCGCTGCTGATGGAAAAATTATTAGCGAATTGGTAAGTGGAAGAAAATCTTCCATTGATATAAGTGCATTTGCAGTGGAAAGATTTTAGGATAATTATGAATGATGAGTTAAGAATGATGAATATTCTCCTAAATTCATGTTGATTTTGGATTTCAAGATGTGATTAAAATGTTGAGTTAATAATGATGAATATAGCCATTACATTAATTTTTTATTGTTCAGGAAAGATTTAATTAATAGAGTTTTTTTCATTCATCATTCATCATTCTTAATTCATCATTCAAAAAATAATTATGAATGATGAGTTATGAATGATGAATATTCTCCTAAATTCATGTAGATTTTGGATTTCAAGATGTGATTAAAATGTTGAGTTATTAATGATGAATATAGCCATTACATTATTTTTTATTGTTCAGGAAAGATTTAATTAAAAGAGTTTTTTTCATTCATCATTCTTAATTCATCATTCAAAAAAGCCCTATCCCGCCCAGCCTTCCCGATCTAAACTCCTGTATTGAATAGCTTCGGCCAGGTATTCGGGTTTTATTTCTTCACTTCCGGCAAGGTCCGCGATGGTGCGACTCACTTTCAGTATACGATCGTATGCACGCGCAGAAAGATTTAATCTCTCCATTGCGATTTTTAAAAGATTGGCGCCTACGGGTGAAATCACACAAATTTCTTTTAGCATTTTACTACTCATCTGTGCATTATTATAAACTCCGGGATTGTCTTTATATCTCTCAGCCTGTATATCTCTGGCTTTTATTACGCGTGCCCTGATGGATTCACTTTTCTCATATTCCTGGGAGGAGGATAGCTCACTAAATGCGACTGGGGTAACCTCCACATGTAGATCAATTCTATCGAGCAAAGGGCCTGAAATTTTATTCAGGTATTTCTGCACAGTCCCCGGCGGACAACTGCATTCTTTCTCGGGGTGATTGTAATAGCCGCACGGACAGGGATTCATAGAGGCAATGAGCATGAAACTTGAAGGGAAATCCAGCGCTATTTTTGCCCGGGAAATAGTTACCCTTCTTTCTTCCATTGGCTGCCGCATTACTTCTAAAACGGTCCGTTTAAATTCAGGCAATTCGTCCAAAAATAATACACCATTATGAGCCAATGAAATTTCTCCCGGCTGTGGCATACCGCCGCCACCTACCAATGCTACGTCAGAAATGGTATGATGAGGAGAACGAAAAGGTCTTTTCGAAATCAGTGTTGCATTCTCCGGTAGCTTGCCGGCAACACTATGAATTTTAGTAGTTTCTAACGCTTCCTGTAAACTTAATGGAGGCAGAATCGTTGGCAAACGCTTTGCCAGCATTGTTTTGCCTGCTCCGGGCGGTCCAATGAGTATTGCATTGTGTCCACCGGCAGCAGCAATTTCCAAAGCCCGTTTTATATTTTCCTGGCCTTTTACATCACAAAAATCAATTTCAAAATCACTTTGTGCATTCGCGAATTCTTCGCGCGTATTTACAACTGTCGGTTCAATGGAATTTTCATCAATAAAAAAGTCAATCACTTCATTGATATGACCTACGCCATATACTTTTAAATTATTGACCATTGCTGCTTCCCGTGCATTTTCTTTTGGTAAAATAAATCCTTTAAAGTTTTCTTTACGTGCCTGGATAGCCATGGGTAATGCGCCTTTAATTGGTCGCACAACTCCATCAAGGCTTAACTCTCCCATAATAATATAATCTGTCAATTTCTCTGCATTCTCCAATTGCTCACTGGCACCTAAAGTAGCCAGGGCTATTGGCAGATCGAATGCAGTACCACTTTTGCGAATATCTGCCGGTGCAAGATT
>JBDTEF010000302.1:0-8062 GCA_039922615.1 Ginsengibacter sp. | reverse complement strand
ATTCTGATGTATCCGTCACCCTTAACTGGGCAGAAAATCGTAGTGGTGGCGTAAATGATATACCTGCTTTAAGAGTTGCCCGGTGGGATGGTAACATGTGGGAAAATCTAGGCCAGGGAACTACTACAGGTTCCAACTCTATGGGAACTATTCAAACAGAAGCAGCAGTAAATAGCTTCAGCCCATTTACGCTTGCTTCAACAACTATATTGAATCCGCTGCCAATCAGCATTTCAAGATTTGATGCCGTAAAAAATAAGCAGGCTGTATCACTAACGTGGACAACTGAAAATGAATTTAATTTCTCTCATTTTGAAGTTGAGAGAGCGGATGACAATAATGTTTTCAGTTCTATTGGAAAAGTGTCAGCGCATAATGGACAGTCTATGCAATACTATCGTTTTGATGACAACCAACCAATAAAAGGTGTCAATTTTTACCGCCTGAAATTAGTTGACCGTGATGGAAAAATAGTTTATAGTAACGTGAAATCAATCCTTTTCAATGCACACAGCACTATCACTATTTACCCAAACCCTGCCATTGATTTTATACAAATAGATGGAGTGGTTGAAGGAGTATCAATAGAAATAAATGATGCAGGTGGAAAATTGGTAAAAAGAATATTATCCAATGCATCTAACAGGTATTCATTAAGTGACCTTCGTAAAGGAATTTACTTTATTAAAATATTGGATAAAGAATATACTACGGTTTCTAAATTGATTATTCAGTAGTAATGGTTCGCGACCTATATATATACGTCATTTAGATCAGAAAATTTGTGAATAATAAATAGTTTAAAAACCTGTAATTTTTATAAAAGCCACGGCAAATATGCCGCGGCTTTTTGGTTTTTCAAGGAATGGCTGATCCGATGACCAAATACCAAAAAAATTATGGACCGACTTTTTCCGTAATTAGAACAGGCTTAATTATTTTTTTCGAAAATTTATTTACAGAGAATTTATCGTGTTCCCATTTCTAAATAAAAGCCCTTGATAAATACTAACACTATAAACGCTACCATTAATTTATATCAACTCCAACTTTCTAATTTTAAATATTACCATTCAATAAGCAGGCAATTTTTATTGATTAAATAATTAATAAATAAAAGGCAGCATTCAATTATTTATTTTCCGCCTTCATTTTCTCCAAATAAGCATCCAAAAATGCTCCACGCAAACCAACTTTCATGATACGACCTTCCCTATCCAAAATCAGGCTATGTGGAATTCCTACGATATTATATGCCTTGGAAATTTCTCCTTCAAAGCCTTTATAGTCCACAACTTGTGTCCATACCATTCCTTCATCTTTCATTGCTTTTTTCCAGCTGGCATCATTCTCATCCAGGGAAATACTTACAATACTGAATTCGTCGGATTTAGTTTCATTCAAATGTTTTAAATGAGGAATCTCGGCACGGCACGGGCCACACCAGCTTGCCCAAAATTCCAACATCACTATTTTCCCTTTAGGAACATAGGTAGAAAGCATTACTTTTTTACCCTCCGGCGTAGTAAATTCAAAATCCTGGTATTTAATACCAATGGCTGTTTTACGCGCATGTGTTGAAGCGTCCATCAACACATTCATATTGTACGTTCCTTCCCAGCCAGACTTGATCGTATTTACAAGGTCGTCAATCTGCGGAATCGAAAGTGTAGTAGTATATCCTTCCATTGCATAATAAGCCTGGTCAAATGCGATAATAGATTTCGGATTTTTATGAATGTAATCCATTGTATTGTTCAATATCTTTTCTGACAAATCATTGTATTTATTGGCTAAGGCAATACCTTCAGCTGTATGAAATGTACCTTCCATTGCAGGCAAGTGGTAAACGTTCATGTATTCCTCATCCGTTTTGGCCAATTCTTTTTTTAAGCCAATTACATCCTCGTTAAACTTTACAGATTCATCCTGTGCCGGTGAACCTTTGACAGTCGGTGGCACTGAAATAGCATTTCTTTTATAATAATAAGTTGGCAAAGAATCTAGTTTGCCTGTATAAGTAATATCACTGTTATCTAAATAAAAATTGCTGGCAAGCCATGTGGACGCACTGGATTTTTCACCTTTTGGCGTTTTATCCAAAATTAATTTTACCAATACCGGTGCTTCCAACATACCACTGAATTTAAAAACGCCGTTTTTAATGGTAGTACTATCATCAACAGGTTTTTTGGAAATTCCCTCGCTCTTCATGTAGACCTTCATTCCGTCAGGGCTTCCATAAATATGACCGGTGACTTTGTATCCTTTTTGTGCAAAAACAAATGCAGGCAATAATAGAATGATAACTAATATATTTTTCATAATGATTTTTTTAAGTGATAATTATTTGAAATTCTTTTCCATATTTGGATTAAACAATAGTACGCGGGAAGGTATTTCAAAAGTATAATGGCTGCTTTTTGGTGCAAGTGTTTCCAGGACTTCACCTGTACCTGCATCTATTCTTTCCACTGCCGGCATTTTTCCCTGGGCATCTAATCTTTTCATATCCATCCAGCGTGTTCCCTTCAAAGCCAGTTCCCACCGGCGTTCCTGTAGAACAATCTGTAAAGCATCTGCTTCGCCAGAGGCACTTAAGGGTTCATATGCATAATTAGCAATTCTATTAATTCTTATCAAATTAATAATATCAATCGCTTCGGCAATTTTCTTATTATGTACAAGCGCTTCAGCCTTATTGAGGTATATTTCAGGCACATTTAATCCATATGTACCATAAGTAGGCCCACCATATCCATATTCACCCGTACCGTAATCCACTGCTAAATATTGAAAACGCAAGTCATCAGGTGAGTAGGTTTCTATTAATTTAGGGGAAAAGGTAATGTAATAAATTGCCGCAATATCATTGGTAAGCCTGTGCCAGATTAGTTCCGGATTGTCTTCCGGAAAGGGTAGATCAAATCCACCAAAATAATTATTATAATCCAGCAATTCATGGCGCCCTTCGAGTGCTTTGCCTGCATATAAATCAGCATTGGTATAGTCCTGCATATACAAATAAACCCTCGATAACAAGCCATAAGCTGCATATTTATTTAATCTTGCATTGCTGGAATTAATCTCTGGTAAATAATCTGCTGCCGTTTTCAGATTATTAGTGATGGTATCAAAGGTGGCTTTTACCGAAGACCGGGCAGGTGTTTTATCCGTTACATCTATCTCAGATACAAGCGGAATGCCAGGGTCAGATGCAGCAGTTGAAGCATTGTACGCTTTTGAATATACGGTCACCAGGTCGAAATAAAAGGCTGCACGAAATGCCAGTGCTTCGCCATAGACTTGTTTCTTTTTTATATCAGAACCGTCTCTTGCTCCCAATACGTTTTTTATGACAACATTGGTATTATAAATTGATCTGTATAAGGGTCCCCATATTACAGGACTTGCTTCCACACTATTATTCAGCTGTGTTTTCCAAAAATAAGCATTGGCATCAGGGTTGTCTTCCACTTTTGTGTATGGCGCCTGCACATCATCTGAGGCATATAAAATTTGCTGAGGAAAGCTTGTTGTAATTGGTTCTGAATTTAATAGCAGATCAAATTCGGAAACCGTTTGTGGTATCACTACTCCTTTTGGTACCACATCAAGGAATTTTTTACAACCTGTGCCTGCGATTACCAATGAAAACAGTAAGCCTATAGAAAAATATTTTTTCATATTGTTTAGAATTAAAAGTTGGTGTAAAATGATAAACTGAAATAAGGTAGCTGTTTCAGCGTTCTCTGCCCAGTGATACGGTTGATCGCATCCGGATCTATATCATTACCGCTAAATGTATTATTAAATGCATTTTGTATTTGCGCCCTTATTTGTGTTCTTGACAAACCCATTTTTGTGAGTGCTGCAGCTTTTAAATTGTATGTTACCACCACATCCCTAAGCCTGATATTATCCGCTTTTCTTACAAATTTTGATGCATAACTGTATCCAACCCTGGCATAAGTATCATAATCGCCCGGGGAATTGATAACAGGAAAGCCCGGAATTTCTGTGCTGGTTTCATCACCGGCTTTTTTCCAATAGTTTTCTGCACCCTGAAGTATTCTTCCGTAATTATTGACGGCTGAAGGATCAGGCGCTTCCACCCTCATCACGTAACCACCATAATACATGAATAGAAATGACAAATCAAAATTGCCAAAAGTAAATTGATTGTTCACTCCTACTACATATTTCGGCGTAGTCGTACCCATGTATTTAAGGTCGTCCAGGGTTACTTCATCTGTACCGGAAGCGGATGAATTGATCACTTTTCTTTTACCATCGGCGCCAAAAATTTCCGGAACACCGAGACTATTCAAACCTGCATAATTATAGGCAAACAGTGCATTCACCGGGTACCCTTTTTGAATATTTAAAATAGAAACCAATGGTTCCTGGGTATCTGTATTTGAAATTGTTTTTACAGCTGTTACTTTGTTATTATTAAATGAACCGGTCACCTGCGTTTGCCAGGAAAAATTCTTTCCTTTGACGTTGATGCTATTGATACTTATTTCCAGCCCTTTATTTAGGATCGATGCAGTATTGGCATTATATTCATTAAATCCACCAGTGGGATCTGCGGAATATTGACCAAAAACGTCTTTAGAATCTTTATAATAATAATCGACCGATCCGTATACGCGGTTATTAAAAACTGCATAGTCAAGTCCTACATTGATATTATCAGTTCGCTCCCAGCGCAGAGATTGATTTTGCGGAGACAATACATTGTAGTATTGAGGAAATGGGAACACATCATAATTTAACCCTGAATTGAGTATCAGGAAAGGTCCATTGTTACTCACCGGAACATTTCCATTTACGCCATAGGCGACACGCAATTTTGCATCACTCAACCAACTGCTGTTTTTTGCAAAACTTTCGTTGCTTAGTCTCCAGTTTGCGCCTATTGAATAGAATGGTTTGTTCCTGAATTTAGGATCAGTGCCGAAAAGATTGGTTTTATCAAGACGAAAACTTCCGGATAGAGAATAACGATCATCATAAACATAAGTGCCATCGCCATAGAAAGAGACAAAGCGCCTGTCATCATATGCCTCACTAAAATAATTATCATAAATAAGTGTAGGCCTGTTCAGGATGGGAACATTGTTGAAAGGCGGCGCAGAAGGTGAAGCTAATTTTACAAAATTGACTGGTCTTACAATTAATGACTGACCATCATATCCAAAGAAAGTATTCGTGTAAGAAGATAAAGATGTCTTCCTTATTTCTGAACCTGCGATAGCAGAAATGGAATGTTTCAGATCAGGCGAATTATAGTTAATATTAAATTGCCCACGGATTGTATAATCGCTCGTTTTTTGGTTTACCCTTGTTAAAAAGTCTCCTTGCGGCAGGTCAGGAAAAGTAGCTGAACCGGTTGACGGATCTACTGTTGCCCTATAATTAATGAGGCGACGAACTGCAAAAGCCTGGTCAGTTTGTAAAAAGTCCTGGCTGGTAGGTTGATCTTCAAATACACCGCCTAAATCCAATGACAACCAATTTTTCAATTTGGCATTTAATCTACCCTGGAATCTAACAGCAGTAGTTTTTATCGTGTTAGTATTTGCAGAAAGTTCCTGGTAGGGATAATACAATTGATCATACAGGCCAAGTGCCATATTCTGTTGATTACTGGCTGCCAGAATTCCCGTGTAAGGATTACGGTTAGGCCCAACACTTACAGGTAAAGGATTGCCATTTTCATCAGCCAGCTTTTCATAAGGGTAAAATTTATTCAGCGAAACTGTATTTTGGAAATCATTAATGTTGGAAGTATTTCCTGCATTGGTAGATTTATAGTTGGAATAGATGGCCCGAAAATCAAATTTTATAGCCTTCGTAAATTGATGCGTACTTGCAAAATTCAATAAAAAACTTTGGTCATCATTTCGCTGATTTTGTCTTTGATCTCCGATATAATTTACACCTAACAAATAAGTGTTTTTTTCTGTGCCACCACTAACATCAAAATCAATGTTGGTAGTAAGTCTGCGGCGATAAAAAAGGTCTGAATATTCTTTCAAATTATCGTAAGAACCTATTTCACGAATGCGTTTATCCAATTCTGCCTGGGAAATTTTACCGGCTTTAAAATCGAAAACTGCATTTTGCACCGGGGATACAGGGGCTTTTGCATTGGAATAAGTAGTTGCTGATTGCCCCTGCAAAGTATAATCACTCTGAACAAGCGCATAATTTAAAGCACTACCAAATTTAAGGTAGCCGAAATCAGGTTTTTCCTGGTACCCCTGGCTGGCGCGAAAACTGAAAACAGGCGTACCACTTTTCCCTCTTTTGGTCTCAATAATGATGACACCATTCGATGCCCGCGCGCCATAAATAGACGCGGCTGCGGCGTCTTTTAATACGTTTACAGAAATGATGTCATTGGGATTAATTGAGCGTATGTCAATTTCCGTAGGAAAACCATCGACTACTATTAAAGGTTGTTTTACTGCATCAAAAGTAGATACACCCCGGATGGTAATGTCACCGGATTGATTATTCACTACAAGGCCGGGAATTTTACCTTCCAGGCTTTCTGCAAAATTTCCTGTAACCGCTACTCGCTGATCATATTTTTCTCTGCCAATTGAAGAAGAGGCACCGGTAATTTTTGTCTTTTGCTGTGTACGATAACCGGTAGAAACTACTATTTCTTCACTGGTGGTAACTCTCGTTTGCACAGTTACAGCAATGTTTGTTCTCCCGGCCAATTTTATTTCCTTTCTTTCAATGGTAACACCAGTAAAAATAAGGGTAGCCGTTTCCGGCACATCTGTTAAGGTAAACTCGCCATTGTCGTTTGTAGAAGCACCATTTTTAGTCCCTTTTACCGTAACTGAAACCAGTACAGGTTTACCTTCTTCATTCACTACTCTCCCAAGAACATCTATATTAAACAAGTTATCTGCTTTTTCAACTATTGGCTGAGGTGCAATGTTCATTTCCTTTATCACCACTACGTTAGATATGATTGAAAAAGTCAACGGCTGATCATGAAAGCACTCTTTTAATGCAGAAACGATATCTGCATTTTTAAGATTCAGGGTAACTGATTTAGCTTTTTTTAATACATCCACCGTGTAGACAAAATCAAATCCTGATTGACGACGAAGGTCTTTCAAAACATTTTCCATTCGCCCGTTTTTCACAGACAATGTGATGCTTTGGGCGTCCGTTTTAGCACTTACCTGCATGCAAAAAACCAAAATAAGTAATACGGAAATTTTCATAATCCTAATTGCTTGGCCCAATAATTTTTGGGGCATCAGTGAAAAACCAAAATGCATAACTTTGTGTGGGTTTTGAGTTAATAAATTGTGTTACAGCTTTTTATTCTATCAGAATGTGTCCGGGGGTGTTAGCGCACTTCCCGGATTTTTTTTGATCAGTTTTTGATTATGGACTTACAATAATTTTTCTTCCTTCAATGGCAAAATGCACTCCGCCGGTTGCCGACAATATTTTAAAAATGTCTTCGACACTTACCTGTCTGGAAATGGTTCCTTCAAATAGCTTATTGACTTCTCCATTGTATTCTACATCTACATTGTACCACCTGCATAATTGTTTCATGATGGATTGAATACTGGCTTCATTAAAATAAAATTTTCCATTTTTCCAGGCCATTATTTCATCTACATTTATGTTTTTTTCGACTATCATCTTACCTGATTTGTTGTTCAGAATAAGTTGCTGACCTATTGATATTATTTTAGCCTGTTCATTATACGTTACTTGTACAGACCCTTCCAGCAATGTTGTTTTTATTTCAGCTTCATCTTTATAAGCATTCACATTAAAATGGGTGCCAAGCACTTTTACATCCATTCCATTTACATTCACATGAAATGGAATGTTCGCATCATGTGCGATTTCAAAATAAGCCTCTCCTGTTATTTTTACCTCTCTTTGATTTCCTGTAAATGATGTTGGAAATGTAATGCTGCTTTCTGCGTTTAACCATACCTGTGAGCCATCGGCAAGAGTAAGCTGGTATTGGCCGCCACGGGGTGTTGATATGGTATTATATTGC
>JBDTEF010000301.1:0-4490 GCA_039922615.1 Ginsengibacter sp. | reverse complement strand
CCCTGTAATATTTGGTGAGCCTGGTAGGCACTGTTATCTAAAACTGTTTCATCCAGGTCTGTCATGATAGCCTTGGGTTTGGCGCTTTTCACTTCCCTATTTTGATCCACCCGCAAATGAGCAATATTAAATGCCTGGTAACAAAGCGCCCTGTATTCCGCAGCGCTTTGCTGGAATGCTGTTGTAAATAACTTTCCATCTACTATTGTATTACTGCTTTGAGGAACATTTACTGAAATGCGCGGTGCAATCGTGCAGGATGCTGTGAAAATCACTAAAAGGAAGGGCCATTTTTTCATTTATAAATTGTTTAATCGTTTTTGCAAAAATGAGGTATTAATTTTGATAACATTTCGCTTAATTGAGTTTACTGTTATTAAAATTCAAAGCATGGTTTTTTTAAAGCTTAATTTTAAGCCTTATTTTAAACAAGATAAAATTATAAAATGGAGTTTGTTGATTATTACAAAACATTAGGAATCGATAAAAAAGCCTCTGCCGGCGACATCAAAAAAGCCTACCGTAAGATGGCAAGAAAATTTCATCCCGATGTAAATCCAAATGATAAGGAAGCTAATAAAAAATTCCAGCAGATCAATGAAGCAAATGAAGTATTGAGTGATGCTGAAAAAAGAAAAAAGTACGATCAATATGGCGAAAACTGGAAACATGCTGATCAATACGAAGCACAAAAGCAGCAACAGAGTCAACGAGGTGGTGGGTTTGGTGGTGGTGGCGGATTTGGTGATTATACTTATGCAGGTGGCGCAGGTGGAGAAGAAGGTGGATTCTCTGATTTCTTTGAATCATTATTTGGAGGTAGCGGACGCAGCAAAAGACCCCAGCCAAAATACCGCGGACAAGATTATAATGCAGAACTTCAATTAAGGCTTAGTGAAGTTTATGTTACACACAAACAAACATTGACCATTAATGGGAAGCAGGTACGCATCACCATTCCGGCAGGTGTGGAAAACGGCCAGGTGATCAGATTGAAAGGATATGGTACGCCAGGAGCCAACGGCGGACCAAGTGGAGATTTGCTGATCACTTTTATAGTCAATAATGATACAGAATATAAAAGGCAGGGCAATGATCTTTATAAATCAGAAGATGTAGACTTGTATACAGCGCTCCTTGGCGGGGAAAAAACGATAGATACATTAAGTGGAAAAATAAAATTAAAAATAACGCCTGAAACGCAAAATGGAACGAAGATTCGTTTGAAAGGAAAGGGATTTCCTGTCTATAAAAAAGATGGCGAATACGGCGATCTTTACCTGACATGGAACGTAAAAATGCCTACCAACCTAACTGATAAACAAAAAGAATTATTTACTGAATTATCAAAGTTACCCCAATAATTTTTTGACATGGAAAACGACAATTTAATACCGGCCAACGATTTTTGCCTATATCATAATGTAGAATATTCCTTTATTCATTCCCTGAATGACTCAGGACTGATAACTGTTACATCAGTAGAGCAACATGAATTTATCCCGATGACAGAAATGCAAAAGTTAGAAAAGTTTGTACGACTTCATTACGACCTTGACATCAACCTGGAAGGGATAGAGACGATCAATTATTTACTGGAAAAGATAGAAAAAATGCAGGGGGAATTGTTGCAATTGAGGAATAGATTTGAGCATTGAGCTGTGAGCTGTGAGCCCTGAGCTTTGAAACATCCTTTATTCCGGAACATTTTACTTCCAGATCAATTAATGAATATTTTTGACCACGACTAAATTATATTTTTGTACGATTTTATTTTCTATTTTATTTATAGAAGCCAGGTTAACCAAAAAGATGGGGGTCCTTTTGTAGCAAGGATTATAGGCTCCATTATTTTGTTTGTTGCAATTGGAATGCATTTGGTATTTATTTACTCTTTATTGAGATTTATTCTATTTAATTTTTATCAAAAGGATATTTCATTTTCAACGACTCTTAATTATAGCGGAAGATTTGCATTTTGTCTACCACTCTTTATTACAATATTTATAATTATTTATAGGATATACAGTAAGCGAAAGATTTGCAAAATCTTAAAACATTATGATGAAATTCAATACTTCTATTCTTTCTTTAATATCACTAAATTTATTGTATTTATTTTTCTTCCATTGATTATATCCATATTTTTAGTCAATCATTCCATCATTAATTAAGAAAGTATTGCACTTGATGAAAGATATGTCAGGTAGAAAAAGTATAGATTCCTACTTTACATGATATATATCTGAGGAAATAAATCCTATTGTACATGTTTAAGAGCAAACCTCTTCAGAGCGATAAGCAATTAACCCTGAAAAGAGATTTCTATAATGAATAAAGAATAACTGAAAAATTGTAATTCTAAAGATTTCTTAGGTCATAAACATAGCTGAAATCCCTTAGGTCATGGCTCATGGCTCAATGCTCACAGCTTATAAAAACGGCCACTCCTTCTTCACCTTCGCCTTTATCATATAAATAATAATACCTGAAATAATTACTACCAACGCACTCAACATCAATTTGGTACCTGTAGACACCATAATAAAAATCCACATTAAAATAGCGAGTATTACCGGAATGGGGAAAAAAGGCATCTTGTAAGGAAATACAACATCACTATTTTTTCTACTTCGCAAAATAAGAAGCCCTACTGCCTGGCCAATAAACTGGATCATGATGCGCATTGCCAGGATAGCGCTGATCACCTCGCTTAATTTGAACAACAAACTAAATACAAATGCGACGCCACCTAAGAATAAGAGGGACACATAGGGGAAGTTTTTGGTAGGGTGCAATTTGCCAAAAATTTTGAAAAATTCTCCATCTTCAGCTGCGGCATAAGGGATGCGACTATACCCCAAAGTCGCCGAAAACACAGAAGCGAATGCGACCCATAAAATTAAAATAGTAACAATTTTGGCAGCTGTATTCCCCGCCAAAACCTGCATGAACTCGCTTACCACAAACTGGCTATCTTTCGCTTGTTGCCAGGGTATTACACTTACCACGCTTACATTCATCATTAAATAAAAAACGGATATACCGGCAATGGAAATAAACATGCTGCGTGGGATATTTTCCGTTGGATTTTTTATTTCCCCTCCCAGGTGACAAATGTTATAATAGCCCAGGTAACTATATACCGATTTTACGCTCGCAAACCCTATAGCTGTTACGAAGGCATAATCCAGCGTGAGACCGGAATTTATATTTTGAATGGGTTCTATAAAATTCCCATGTGCAATACCGCCACCGATGATCCAAAACATGGTGATGATAACACCACTCCATAAAAAGACACTAATTTTTCCAATCGCTTCGATCTTCCGATACAATAAAACTATAATCAATATCACCACTCCCCCACTTACCATCTTTGTTTGTATAGTTGACAATGGAACCAGGAAGGTAAAATATTGGGAAAATCCGATGGCAGCAGATGCTATTACCAAAGGAGCCTGTAACATCGTCTGCCAAACGAAAAGAAAGCTCATCATTTTGCCGGCACTATTTTTTCCATAAGATTCTTTCAAAAAATTATAGCTGCCGCCTGCTTTTGGGAAAGCTGCACCCAATTCACTCCACACCATTGCATCGACAAATGATAGCAATGCTCCTGCCAGCCAGGCGTATAGAAACCAGGGGCCGTTCATCATTCCAATGACCATGGGTAATGTAATGAAAGGACCGATGCCAACCATATCAATCATGTTGATCGCAGTTGCCTGCCCAAGTCCTAACCTTCTTTGGAGTAATGCCATGTATTTTTATGAGGGATAAAAATAGTTGAAAAAAAACATAGAGGTGGAGAAGTTCAATGTTAGATTCTAAATTTATTTTTTAAAAGTCGTAACAAACGATTAGAAATTGGTAAGATGTCATGTTTTGAGGTTTGGCGACACCAAACTTTAAGCAAAAATTATTATTAGTGAAGATCAAATCGGCTCTTTTTTCACACGATTTTACTTACAATAACTACCGTAGACGCGAGGAACAATTACAGATACCTATTCAAAATTTTCTAAAATCTGTGACTGATGAGCAAATTATGTAGTAGCGGTCGGCACCGAAGGTCAGCACCATGGGTCAGGAATTATGAGAAATTTTTTTGAAAAAATACAGAAACAAATGTCGCGAAATGAAACTAAGTCATTTCATCTATCTTTTCGACGATAGATAAAGAGTGCATTTATCAAAAAATCATTTCTGTATTTTTGCACCCATGACTCACCTATCCGTAAACATTAATAAAATAGCCACTCTCCGAAATGCAAGAGGAGGAAATAATCCTGACCTCATCCAGGTAGCCAGAGATATAGAAACGTTCGGTGCTGAAGGCATTACTGTTCATCCTCGCCCGGATGAAAGGCATATCAGGTATGATGATGTGTATGCATTAAAAAAAATAATCACCACTGAATTTAATATTGAAGGCAATCCCAGGGAGCAAAAATTTGTTGATCTTGTATTGGCCAATAAACCCGACC
>JBDTEF010000300.1:0-6165 GCA_039922615.1 Ginsengibacter sp. | reverse complement strand
AAGCAAAAGACAGGAAAGTCGCTGGGTTTGTTGCATGTTTTAGAGAGGCAATATGACATTGAAAATGGTAAAGTTCAGTTGATAAGAGTGCCTTATTATAAAAATACGACCATTAATTCAACACTTTCTTGTTTGCCATGGGATGGGTCTAAAGGGGGTGTGCTTGTTTTAAATGTAGAAAACGCTTTAGAATTAAATGCTGATATAGATGTGAGCGCAAAGGGATTTAAAGGAGGTAAGACCAGCACAGATTCGATCATTTCCTGTGATGTTACCGGGTATATTTTCCCAAACTTTAATGAATCGATTGCCGCATTGAAAGGAGAAGGCATTCATAACACAAATACGTTATTGAGTGGAAAGGGAAAACTTGCCAATGGCGGCGGCGGCGGTAACTCCTCTAATTCAGGCGGCGCGGGTGGGGGCAATGGCGGCATGGGCGGTATGGGTGGCAACTCATATGTTCAATGCAATGTTTTCGATAATGGCGGTGTCCCGGGGTCAAATCTTATTTATTCAAACGCAAATAATAAAGTATTTATGGGAGGTGGTGGAGGCGCCGGCCAGGAAAATGATTTCCCTGCATTAGGCCCGGGAGGCAATGGCGGGGGGATTATAATTCTTAATTGTACAAGTATCAAAACAAACGGATTTTCAATCAAATCAAACGGAGAAACGCCACAGCATATTACCGGTTCAAATGATGATGGTAGAAGCGGTGGCGGAGCCGGCGGCACAATTTTGTTGAATTATTCCAGCGCATCAGGTAATGTTGCTGCCCTTGCCAATGGCGGAGATGGCGATTATTGTGCTCCGCCACCGCCGAATGCAGCAGTTCATGGCCCCGGCGGTGGCGGTGGTGGCGGCGTTATTTGGTTAAAGCCTTCAACGAATTCAGGTACAACCCTTAGTGTGAATGGTGGTATCAATGGTACAAACATAACTTTAGGAAATAATCCCTGGGGAGCTACTCCTGGAAAAACCGGCGTTCTGCTAAATAATCTTAAACCCATTATTGACCAAACCATTTTTATAAAAAATATTGACTCTGTTAGAATTACTTCAAAGATTCATGATTGCAGAAGCGTTGATTTTAAAGGTATAGGATATACGCGAAATTCTCCTATCAACAATTGGAGCTGGAATTTTGGCGATGGAGATAAAGATAATTCACAAAATCCAACGCACATTTACGCAAAATCTGGTGTCTACAATGTAAAACTTATTGGTACGGATATCAATGGTTGCAAAGACAGTATCCTTAAAACCATCACTTTTACTGATATCACAATTACTAAAAGTAAAGACACAAGTGTATGTGGCAGTATGCCCATACAGCTTTTTGCCTCAGGAGGTATTTCTTATTCCTGGACGCCTGCTGCATCTTTAAGTAATGCTTCCATAGCTAATCCCGTGGCGACACCTTTACTTTCTACAAAATATTATGTGCTGGTGACCAATGAAACCGGCTGCACAAAAAAGGATTCAGTGAATATTAAAGTAAATAATTTTCCTGACATCATTAAATCAAATGATACTACAATATGTAAAGGCTCTAAGGCTTTTCTCTCCGTGAGTGGA
This sequence comes from Ginsengibacter sp., assembly GCA_039922615.1. Lineage (GTDB taxonomy): Bacteria > Bacteroidota > Bacteroidia > Chitinophagales > Chitinophagaceae > Ginsengibacter. The sequence continues at coordinate 4,584 of JBDTEF010000300.1, read as the reverse complement.
GGCTCAGTGTACAGCTGGAGTCCTGCCGGAACGCTAAATAATTCTTCAATTGCAAATCCTATTGCAAACCCTACTGTTCCTACTACCTACAATGTAAAGGTTACTAACGATGAAGGATGTTCGAAAACTGCAACAATAAAAGTTGACCTTTTTCCAACATCAACTATTACCAAATCCAATGACACCCTTATCTGTAAAAATTATTCTGTAAAATTATTCGCAAGTGGAGGAGTATCCTATTTGTGGTCTCCTGCCTCATTACTGAATAATGCCACAAGTTATTCACCTGTTACGTCTGCACTTTCTTCTAACACCATTTTTAAAGTGAAAATTATAGACCAGTATTCTTGTGTTTACAATGATTCTGTAAAAGTAACTGTCAGGCCTGAAGCTAATTTTGCTGTTTCCCCGAATTCTTCGCTATGCATTAATTCATCGATCAAACTTTCTGCATCAGGAGGGGACAATTATTCCTGGAGCCCGGCAACTTTTATCGATAATCCGCTAATAAATAACCCTACCGTTTATCCAAAAACAACAACCACCTTTTCTGTAATAATATCTGAAAAAACCTGTGGCAAAAAGGATACTTTATTCACGACGGTCGAAGTACTTCCTCTGCCATCTATAGTTGCGGTTAGTTCAAATGATATTTCATGCGCATTGCAGTCGACCAATTTATCTGTCAAGGGGGCGGGAACCAGTTTTTCCTGGTCTCCATCTGCAAGTCTGAATGATCCGGTATCTCCAAATCCTATAGCAAGCCCTAAAATAAATACAGTGTATTCAGTAATCGTTAAAGATAAGAACGGTTGTATAAATAAAGACTCTGTGTTAGTAAAAGTGAGTCCGGCAAAAACTTTTTTCGGTTTGCCAAATTCCTTTACACCCAATGGTGATGGAAGGAATGATTGCTATGGTGTGAGTGCCTTTGGGCCATTTACAGAACTAAGTTTCAGTATATATAATCGGTGGGGTCAATTGGTTTTTCATACTGACAAAGCGGATAAATGCTGGGATGGTACTTTCAAAGGTGAACCACAGGGCACAGGTGTATTCGCTTATGTAATTGTGGCGAAGTCCACATGTGGACTTATTAATGAAAAGGGAACAGTAACATTAATTCGATAGTATAGGTGGCATGCAAATAATTATTTGAATAAAATGATATCGGAATATTTTTATTATCCCCGAATTTGAAAGCGATTTATGAAACGTTTAATTTAAATCCAACGACATATTCTACAACAAAGAGTTCATTTTGCGCAAGGCACATTTTTTGATTTTGTTTTTTACATGCAGCCAAAGAATGGAAATGAAATAAAAAGAGATCGTTTTGTGCGGGTGCGTGGCGCCCGTCAGAATAATCTTAAAGATGTAAGTCTTGAAATTCCCCGCGATGCGTTGGTAGTATTTACCGGTGTATCGGGTTCGGGCAAATCTTCGGTGGCATTTGAAACTTTGTATGCAGAAGCACAACGGAGCTGGATTGTTGGGCTTACCAGTTTTTAAATTGTGGATTATTTAAAATTTTCTCTTTATAACGGAATTACTAATTATTCTAAGTAAGGCAACTAAGGAAGTAATAATTGGATTAATCTTTTACCTATTCATAGAGTATCACCTACGAAAGGTAACGCTGTCCTGAGTTTGCAACTCAGGACTGATATCATATTAAAAATTCAATTTTAATTAATCCGCACGTTTTTCCATAATAATAATCCCTGGCACTACTATAAATATATTCTTCTGCTTTTTCTACAATCCCTGATTCTACTGGATTGTTGTGAATATATTCAAGTTTCTGTGCTGCAAATTCAGGTTTAAAAATAATCATCGGGTGATTATCCTGTTGCCAGAATTGGTAATTGGTATTTCTACTATTCTTTTCGCCTGCTTCTTTAAAAATGGTTACAATCCACTCTTTTCTACTTTCTCCGGGATGATCAAGTATTGTCCTTACCAATTTTTTACTTGTAAATTTTTTAAAGTCTCCCAAAACGTCACTTACATTATCCTCTTTTGCAGAAATTATCAGATGCAAATGATTCGTCATTATGCACCATCCATAAATTTCTAATCCCTTTTTTTCCTGGAAATGTTTTAAGCTTTCAATTATGATGTCTTTGTATTCCTTCCTTGTAAAAACGTCGACCCAACTAACCACTGCAAAACTTACAAAATACAAAGCTCCCTGACCAGTAATTTTATAGCCACCTTTACTCATAATAAATTTTTTATAAATATATGAAATCAGGTGTTACTTCCAAAGGAAAATATGTAGAGATTCTAATGATTGTATTGTCCGTAGTTGCAAACTACGGACAGCGCTCTAAACACGAAGCCGATCGCTATTAAAACTGGCTGATATAATAATTTTTGAATGTAGCAATTATTATAGTCCTTAGCTATTCTTTAAATTTCTCACAACTAAAAAGTAGTGCTGTCCTGAGTTTGTAACTCAGGACTTGAATGATTAATTGCATCTTCCTACCAATTTTTTCAAGGAAGTCTATAAATTAATTAATTTCAATTTTAATTCCTCACCCCCAAAAACGCATACTTCTTCCCATACTCCATCATCTGCTCAAAGAAATTAGTTGGGTATTCTATTTTCACATCAATGATATTTTCACCATCCATTACCGGAACATATTTTGGCTGAATAAATCCTTTGTATGGTTTAATATTCAGTTTTTTAAATCTTTCCAATACTTCCCTGAGTAATGACTGGTCAACTTTTACACCATAAGTTTCAACCAGGTTTTTGCCGGCATTAAAATCACCTTCTGATTTTATGCGTTGAATTTCACGAAGCAAGTCACCAAAAAGAATGCGTAATTTCTGGTAATCATTTATCTGTACATAGGTTTTGCCATTCTTTTTTACAAATTCAACTATGTTATCTTTCTTGCCTTTTTGGTAGGCCCACATCGCCACCAACTGGCGGTTGCGCATGTGTGCTTCTTCCAGGTTATCTCCCGGTTTAATGCGGGTGAGTTGCGTCATCAATCCACCCATCATGTAACTATCGTATTCTGCTTTTCCGGCATCTACATTAGGCATCACACCTATCTCTACCAACTTTGGATCTATCATGTAATACAATGCTACGAGGTCTGCACGGGCTTCTTCCAAAGTGGAGGCATAATTCTTCAACGTTTTATCAGGCGTCTCTATTCCGGGATTTATTTGTCCCGATGCATGGCCGATCGCTTCATGCATATCCGTGTGTAGATCGGAGGTAAGATTGCCATATGTTTTAATCCTGGCTTTTACAGAATCATTCACACCAAACTCGTCCAGCATGCCACTTGTAGCGCCATCTATATTGTAAGAATGAACAATATTGCTTAACGAAACAGATTTAGATCCATGGTCTTTCCTGATCCATTCATTGTTGGGAAGGTTAATTCCGATTGGGCCATTCGGCGCTGTAGCACCACTTTCCATCACCACTACAATTGCTTTCGCAATAATTCCTTTTACATTTTTCTTTTTATGCTCCGGCATCAAAGGAGAATTATCTTCAAACCACTGTGCTTGTTTTGCAATGGCTTCGATGCGTTTGGTTGCCTCCATATCTTTGATTGAAACCACACTTTCGTAACTCGCTTTTTTACCTAATGGATCGTCATATACTTCAATGAAACCATTTACCACATCTACACGGCTGTTGATGTCTTTTACCCAGGCAATACTATAATCATCAAAGGTTTGCAGGTTGCCGGTTTTGTAAAATTGTACCAGCAATTGTAAAGCTGTTTTTTGCTCATTATCTTCAGCAACGGATGCGGCTTTTTCTAACCAATAAACGATTTTGGTAATGGCTGCTCCGTACATTCCATCTGCTTTCCAAACGTTTTCTACTACTTTGCCGCTGCTATCCTTTACCACTTTGCTGTTCAATCCCCACATCGGTGCATTTCCTTTAGAATCGAATTGCGGTTGTGCATAAAAAGCTTCCACTTCTTTTTGAGTAACATTCTCATAAAAATTGACAGATGATTTCTTTACGTTATCAATGTTAGGACTTAGGTCTACTAATTTGGGTTCTATTTTCGGATCATAGATAATAGGTTCTACTCTTTTCAAAAATGCATCAAAACTTTCGCCGGCGTCTTTTGGAAACAACGTAGAATCGCTTGCTTTGGCAATTGTCCTGAAATAGGAAGCTGAACATTCAGGAAGAAATTTTTCATTTCCATAATGATGATGAAAGCCATTGCTGAACCAGAACCTGCCACAATACACTTCGAACTGTTTCCAATCAGCGGTTGTTTTATCACCTGTGTAACTACCATAAATGGCTTCAATCGTTTTACGCACGGTTAGGCCATATTTACTTAATTGATCATAAAAAATATCCCTGCCGGAAAGAGCTGCCTCAGATAAATAGTAGGCCAGTTCTTTTTGCTGAAGGGGTAATGTTTTGAACCCGGGAACCTGGTAGCGCAGGAGTTTCAGATCGGCAAAAGACTGCGCTGTTACATCAAACGATGTATCATAGGTATCAGGAACTACAGCCATTGAATCGGTGGTTATTACTTCTTTTTTGGTGGCCGATTTATTATTACATGAACT
>JBDTEF010000299.1:0-10436 GCA_039922615.1 Ginsengibacter sp. | reverse complement strand
AAGAAGACAAATGAATGATAGAAGGAGTTTCATGGTATTTATAATGCTATTGATTTAGAAATTATTTGAGTTGATATTTTAGTAACCTATTTCTTACTTTGACCAAAAATATTGTCAAAATAAAGGTATATTTATTTTTATTGGAATGATGGATAATATGTTGAATGGCGATTTTACACAAAGAGTATTTTGCCATTGCTTATGTTATGGGAATTTCGATTTAGTGTCCCCTGGCAGTGTGGATTGAATAAGCTATCTTCAAAATGGTAAAAAATGAAATTGCAAAATAAAAAACATTGGGAAAATATTTACGAATCTAAAAATCCCGACCAGGTTAGCTGGACACAGGAAATACCTACAACTTCTCTCGATTTTATTCATTCTTTTAATTTATCCAGGACAGCCAACATCATTGACGTTGGTGGCGGTGAAAGTAAATTAGTAGACTATTTATTGGAGGAAGGATTTCAAAATATTACCGTCCTGGATATTTCATCAAAAGCCCTGGAAAAAACACAAAACAGATTAGGAGAAAGAGCAAACAAAGTAAATTGGATTGTAAGCGATATTACAGATTTTAAACCCATGAAAACTTATGATGTATGGCACGATAGGGCTACATTTCATTTTTTGACCACCGAAACTGAGGTTGAGAAGTATATGGCCATTGCCAGAAATTCTGTTGATGGATATTTAACAATTGGATCGTTTTCCGAAAATGGACCTGATAAATGTAGCGGCCTTAGAATTAAACAATACAGTGAAGAAAAGTTAGCAGCAGAATTAATAAATGGATTTGATAAAATTCGATGTATCACAGAAGACCACCACACACCATTTCACACGAAACAGCATTTTTTATTTTGTAGTTTTAAAAGGCAAAATAGAGACGCCAATATTAATTAGATGAAGATTATTTCACCGGCATCCCGCATGAGATAGCAGATGCATGCATTCCTGAATCCAGGGCCGGGCTTATGTATGGGATGTTCAATCCAAGACCTCGTAATATAAGCAGGCAAGCCAATACCGCTGTAATGTATGGATAGGCTTTGCGAATTTTTTGCCGGATGCCAACACTTACATAATTTCCAAAAAAAGCAATTGTCCACATCATAGGCAATGTGCCCAATCCGAAAAATGCCATAAATAAAATGCTGTTGGTAATAGTACCAGCTGCCACCGCAAATGCAGCAGCCATGTACACTAAACCGCAAGGCAATAATCCATTTAGCAACCCGATTGAAAATAAGGATCTGTAATTCTTTCTTTGAAAAAGGCGGCCGATTGATTGCCGGATTTTGCCGAAAAAATCAATCAATATATTTTTGTTTTTAAAAGTTGATAATTGTTTAGGCATGATCAATAAAATTAAAATAACCACTCCTAATAAAATCGATAACCATTGTTGAAAACCAAACAGGAAAAAGCTTTTACCAATAATTCCAAATACCAATCCGAAGGCTGAATAAGTTACAATTCGGCCTGAATTATAAAATAAAGCACCTGATATTTTCTGGGCAGGGCTATCTTTTAACGGCAGTGATAATGCAATAGGCCCGCACATTCCAATGCAATGAAAACTTCCCAGCAAACCCATTAAAAAAGCGGTAATACCAACCTGTATCATATTTTTCTTTGAATTATTTTATCAATATTTTCTTCTCAAAATAGTAAGGTATTCCACCGGATTGCCAGTTCAATTGTAAAGTAAATTCCTTTTTATCACCTGCTTTCACGGGAAGAATTAAACGTGAATCCTGCATCGAAAAAGAACGCACCATATCTTTGGATTTATCCGATGGAAAGTATAGAGTAACCTCCCCTTCCAAAACTTTTCCTGCAAAATCCCGGGGAAAAGAAATAACCAATTCTTCATTAACGATGCTATAGCTAATCGTGTCACTTAAATTTTGCAAATTACTTCTTGCATCAATTGTTTTTTGGTACACCAATTCTTTGTCGTAATAATCTGTAGTGACCAATTCTGATCCTGTTGTCGTTGATTTATAAACCATGAATAATATGCCGCTTACAAAAACAACTATCACGAAGAAAATTTTATAACCCCAGCTCATTGTATTTAATTTTATTAATTATAAATTTCAGGACCCATGAAGTTGGCTTCCACCGTTTTTACTAACTTACCATTCGCATACACACCTACTTTTATGTCTGTTTTCCAGCTTTGCACTTCCTCCTTTTTCAAAATGACAAAGAATTGAAGGTGCCCGTAAGATTCTTTCTGTACCTCCGGAATTGTTGTTCCCACAATTTCAATTTCTCCTTTTATATTTTCCAATTTTAACTGGTAGGTAATATCCTCGTGTGTCTTATTAGTGATCTTTAAATTATAGAGATTACTGAGCCGGCCATCGGGCATGGTAGTATACGTCATACCAGAGGTACGCATCATACGTGCATCAAGGTCAGAACGGCTTACCAACAAAAAAACCAATAATCCCATCAACAATAATAGCACAGCAGAATAAGCTTTTATCCTGGCAGTAAACCTAAGTTTTATGCCTTTTACGATACTATTTTCTGAAGCATACCGGATCAGTCCTTTTGGCCTGTGTACTTTTTCCATAATATCATCACATGCATCCATACACGCAGTACAGTTTACACATTCCAGCTGTGTACCATCTCTGATGTCAATACCTGTCGGGCACACCCGCACGCAGGCAAAGCAATCTATACAATCACCAAGAGGAACAATCTCCTTTATTTTTTCCTCAATGGTTTGAGGTGAATGATCGCATGAATGACAACCCTGGGCTGAATCGCCGCAGGAATGATTAGCTATCTGAACCTCCTTATTAGTACTCTTTTTTATTTTTCCTCTCTGCTCTCCACGCTTGTGATCATAAGCCACCACAATGGAATCTCTATCAAGCAGAACTCCCTGCAGTCTTCCGTAAGGGCAAACAACAAGGCAAACCTGCTCACGAAACCACCAATAGACAAAGAAGAAAATACTGGTGAAGATCAGCAAAGAAATGAGTGTGCCTACATGACCGAAAGGATCCCGGAGATATCCCAGAAGCGTATCCATTCCCACCATATAGGCTAAAAAGAAATTGGCAATTAAAAATGAAATACCAAAAAATAATACGAATTTAATAGAACGCTTTTTTACTTTTTCTGCATTCCATGGCATGGCTCTCAGCAATTTTTGCTGATGTGAATCGCCATCTATCCAATATTCAATTTTACGAAACACCATTTCCATAAAAATAGTCTGTGGACAGGCCCATCCGCAAAAAACACGGCCAAAAACAACAGTAAACAGGATAATAAATACAACAAATGTGAGCATGCCGATACCGAATATAAAAAAATCCTGTGGCCAGAAAACCATTCCAAAAATGATGAACTTTTGCTCCATGATATTGAACATAAGCAAGGGCTCTCCATGCAATTTTATAAATGGAAGTGTGAAGAAAAGCACCAGGTAAAAAATACTGAAGCGGGTTCTTAAATTATAAAACTTCCCCTTTGGTTTCTTGGGATTAATGAAATTCCGGGTTCCTTCTTTACTGATTGTTGCAATGGAATCTCTGAAACTTTCATCCATCATCTTTTCTTCGGTAGCTTCCATTTTTTTATAATTTATTTTACGTTCAATTTTATGTATTCAAACCTCTTTTTATTCCTTTCCGGAAGTTGGAGATCCAGTTGCTGAGTCACTGGTGGCAGGAGTTGCATTGTCTCCTGATGTTGCACCTGGCGCTGCATAGAGGTCTCCCTGGGGAGCTTTGCCATTCGGCGGATTAGTACCTTTCAACGTTACAATATAACTTGCCAATTCACTTATTTCTTTAGGATTATAGACACTTGACCATGCCTGCATTCCTTTATCAGGATAGCCGTGTTTGATAGATAAATAAATATCATTCAGGGAACCGCTATGCAGCCAATAATTATCAGTAAGATTTGGGCCGGCGCCACCCTCCCCCATCTTTCCATGGCAAGCAAAACATTTAACCTCAAAAATAGCTTTGGCAGTTGCCAGTCCTGCAGCATCTGCCATGGGTACATTTTTTTCATCAATCTTATCCTTGTTATTTGATTCGTACTTTTCAATTTCAATTTTTGCTTTTGCCATTTCTGCATTGTATTCTTCAGTAGGATTTTTGCCATAACCAAATACACTGAAATAAAAAAAGTAACAAACTGAAAACACGATGGTAATATAAAAACCATATTTCCACCACGGTGGTAATGCGTTGTCCAATTCCCTGATGCCATCATACTCATGATCCATAACCACATCTGCCTCATGTTCTAATGGAACTGCATTTGTCATTTTTTTACCAAGGTTTGACCACCAAATCTTCAGTTTACTTTCTGAAGCAAGTTTCTTTTTTGCTTCAGGCAAAAGCTCATAAGAAAATTGTTTGATCATTATCGTGAGGAATGTGATGATAACGATCTCCACGCCCAGCACAAAAAACAAAATGTAATATAGTGTTGGTAATCCCGGCCCTTTAGCCACGACCTCTTTGACGGCACCGGCCGTACCAGCATCTTGTGCAGAAGCAAACTGTACAAAAAGTAATAAAATCGCCACAAGAACACCGGGAATGATTTTTGGCGCTTTCGATTTATCTAAAGTTTGTCTCGCCAGCATCAATACGACACGTGATAATCCCCAAATCACAAACGCCAACAAACCTGCAACACTCATTAAAATAATTGGCATAAAATCGGTAGCCGGAGCCGCAACAGAAGCCGCCGGCGCAGTAGTTGCCTGTGCAAAAGAAGTTGTTGCAAACACCAAAGCAGAAATGGTAAGAAAGCCAACCTTATTTTTCAAAAAATTAGTTTGCATACTTTTTTATTTACTATTTGAATTAATAATTTCACTATCATCAAATGGTAGCGCAGACAATATGTCTATCTTTTTCTTGCTCATTTTTTTTACTGCAATTAGCAATACAATGAAAAAGATGACAAATACCAGGAGAGAGAACATAGCATACATATTTGCGCCTTCAATTTTCTCTGTATATTGTTTTATGAATGAAAACATATTTTTATTTATTAAATGTTGGAGATTCGTTTTTCTTAATATCTGTTCCCATCCGCTGTAAATAAGCAATCAATGCAATTACCTCTTTCCTTGGTGAAATACGAATACTATCACTCAACAAATCTTTGGCTATTAAAGCGGCCTGTTTGTTCAAATCATTCATGGCAATTTTATCATAACCGGCCGGATATGGAACCCCTAACTTTTGCATTGCGCGAATTTTGGCAGGCAAGTCAGTAGTATCCAGGTTATCTTTCAACATAAATGCATAGGACGGCATAATGGATCCTTCACTCATGGATGTTGGTTCCCTGAAATGGCGAAAATGCCAGCCATTCGATTTTTTCAGATTACCTGTACCTTCCCTGGCAAGGTCGGGTCCTGTACGCTTGCTCCCCCATTGGAAAGGAAAATCATACACAAATTCTCCGGCTTTTGAATACTCTCCATAACGTTCTGTTTCATCTCTGAATGGCCGTATCATCTGCGAGTGACAGGTATAGCATCCTTCCCGCACATAAATATCACGACCTTCCAATTCGAGGGGTGAGTAAGGTTTTACACTACTAATCGTAGGTACATTTGACTTAACCATAAATGTAGGAATCAATTCAGCAAAGCCTCCTATCAAAATAACGATCAGGCTTAGCACCATTAGCTGAACAGGCCTTCTTTCTATTTTCCTGTGCCAGTGTTCGCCCGGATGCGCCCCTTCATTTTTCACAAGTGGGGCTGCTTCTGCTTCTTCATTGGCAACCAATTTTCCTGATTTTACTGTTTTGTATAAATTATAAATCATAAACAACACCCCGATCAGGTACAGTGTACCTCCTAATGACCGCATTGCATAGAATGGTTTCATGTAGGTTACCGTTTCCAAAAAGGTGTATTTTAACTGACCAGCTTCTGTAAATTGTTTCCACATAGAGCTTTGGGTAAAACCTGCCCAGTAAAGAGGGATAGCATAAAAGGCGATACCCAATGTTCCCAACCAAAAATGAATATTGGCCAGTTTTGAAGAATAAAGTTTCGTCTTGAAAATTCTTGGTAATAACCAATATAAAATACCAAAAGTTAGAAAACCATTCCAACCCAAAGCGCCAATGTGTACGTGCGCAATAATCCAATCAGTATAATGGGCAATGGAACTAACGCTTTTTAAAGAAAGCATTGGTCCTTCAAATGTGGCCATGCCATAACAGGTAACAGCTACGACCATAAATTTTAAAATTACATCATCCCTCACCCTGTCCCAGGCACCTCGAAGTGTAAGCAATCCATTGATCATACCGCCCCAACTTGGAAAGATAAGCATCACTGAAAATACGATTCCAAGTGTCTGCGCCCAGTTAGGTAATGCGGTGTATAAAAGGTGATGCGGGCCTGCCCAAATGTATAAAAATATCAATGACCAAAAATGGATGATGGATAATTTATAAGAATAAACAGGTCTGTTGGCTGCCTTCGGCAAAAAATAATACATCAATCCGAGATATGGAGTAGTAAGGAAAAATGCCACCGCGTTATGGCCATACCACCACTGCACCAGCGCATCCTGCACACCAGCATACCAGGGATAACTTTTGAGCCATGTATAGGGCAATTCACCGGAACGCACAATATGCAAAACGGCAACCGTTACAAATGTGGCAATATAGAACCAGATGGCAACATAGAGATGCTTCTGTCTTCTTTTAATGATAGTTGCAAACATATTCCACCCAAAAATTACCCAAATTATAGTAATTGCCACATCTATTGGCCAAATCAATTCCGCATACTCTCCACTGTTAGTAAGGCCCAGCGGAAGTGTGATAGCAGCTCCCACTATGATTGATTGCCATCCCCAGAAATGAATTTTACTTAATTTATCGCTGTACATTCTTGCTTTGCAAAGCCGCTGAAGCGAATAGTAAACGCCCATAAAAATACCATTTCCGACAAAAGCGAAAATCACCGCATTGGTGTGAAGCGGGCGTAATCTTCCGAAATTAAACCATGGTTCCAGGTTCATGCCATGAGGAAATTGCAATGGGAAAACTAATTCCAGCGCGATCCACAGCCCGATGAGCATACCTATTGCTCCCCAAAATACCGTTGCATAGGCGAAGTTTTTGACAATCCTGTTGTCATAGTAAAATTTTTCTACTTGCATGTTAATCTTGATTTCAGTTTACTTGATTTTTTTGCTCTTTACTTGATGTTGTTTTTTCTTTAATTTCTTTTGACGCTTTTGGCACATCATCAAAAAGAATTCTGACCGAGGGTGTATAATCATCATCATACTGCCCTGACTTTGTACTCCATAAAAAAGCGACCAGGAAACCTCCTGCCACTAAAAGACTAATCGCAATAAGGATTAATAGTGCACTCAACGATTCAATTTTTAATGTTGCAAAACTAATTTGATGATTTACTTAAATTTTTGATTGTCATCAATAAGTCACATGACCTTAATCAGTTATTGCTAATAAATTCATCTTCCTGGCGCTCCAGGAAGACAAGGCGGTAACTAATAAAACAATGCTGATACTACTTGCCGGCATTAAAATGGCGGCTACCATTGGTGATAAATGCCCGCTCACTGCAAAGCTTAATCCTACCACATTATACAGAATGGACAGAATAAAGCTGGCAGTTACTATCTTCTTCCCCGAATGAGCATAAGCAATAAACTGATCCAATAATCCAACCTTTGTTCCATCTAAAATACCATCACAGGCAGGAGAAAATTGAGCAGTATTATCGCTAACTGCTATGCCTACGTTACTTTTCATTAATGCACCTGCATCATTTAATCCATCGCCCAACATCAACACATTTTTATTTTTCTCCTGTAATCCATTGATGTAATTCAATTTTTGCTGAGGCGTTTGGTTAAAGTGTAATCCTGTATCTGTTCCAAATTTTAATGCAAGATTTTGCCTCTCTCCTTCATTATCTCCTGACAATACATGCATGTCAAATCCTTTCCTTTGTAAATGGCGGATCATGGTATCTACGCCTTTCCTATAAGTATTTTGAAAGGAAAATTTCCCTTTGTATTGCTTATCCAAAGTAATATGGACAGAGGTGCCCCTATCGTCAGAATCATAACCCGGTGCCGCTGCAAAGGCTGCAGAACCAAGTCTTATCAATTGATCATCCACCCTGGCTTCAATGCCAATGCCGGCATATTCTTTGAAATTTTCAACAATATAATTTGCTTCAGTCTTTTCATCTATTGCTCCCCCTATCATCCGGCTCAAAGGATGACCTGAATGGCCTGCAACCTTTTTGATAGAAGACATTTCGTTCACTGAAAGGTCAAACCCCTCGTAAACAGGAATGGAAGAATTTTGGGTGATAGTGCCTGTTTTATCAAATACTAATGTATTTACTTTCGCAAGTGCCTCAATCACACCGGCATTTTTCAAATAAAATTTATTTTTTCCTAAAATGCGCAGCATATTGCCATAGGTAAAAGTTGCGGAAAGGAGTAGTGAGCATGGACAGGCAATGATCAGAACTGCTGTCAGCACCGGGAATATTTTAGAGGCATCTGTCCACCACCAATACACCACAGCAATAAAAGCAATTGAAAATAGAACAATCGTAAAATAACGACTCCAGGGATGAATGAAGGATTTCTCCTTATTCTTCTTACTATTGAAAATTTCATTGTTCCAAAGTTGCGTGATATAACTCTGGGAAACATCCTTCACTGTTTCTAATTCAATTGTACCGCCAACCTGTTTGCCTCCTGCATATAATAAATCACCGGCTTCCTTTTCCAATGGCGTATTCTCACCACTTACAAAGCTGTAATCTATATTGGCATTGCCGTTTATTAAAATAGCATCAGCAGGAATCATTTCTTCATTTCGCAAAACAATGCGGTTGCCTACTTTCAATTGGGTTAATGGAACCGTCTTTTTTATTCCCTTCTCAAGAATAGTTACACCCAACGGGAAGTAAGATTTGTAATCCCGGTCGAAAGAAAATGAATCATAGGTTTTATTTTGAAACCACCTGCCCACCAGCATAAAAAATATAATTCCAGTAGCAGAGTCAAGAAATCCGGCACCCTGACCACTAATAATTTCAAAATAACTGCGACCAAAAGCAATGATAATTGCCAAAGCAATTGGCGCATCGATATTTAGAAATTTTTGACGAAGTCCTTTCCAGGCCGATACAAAAATTTCAGATGCCGAATAAAATAATACAGGTAGCGACAATGCAAGATTGAGCCAGGAAAAAGTTGTCTTCAAGCCCATTTCACTGATATGGCCACCTGATAAATATTCAGGAAAACTCAACATCATAATATTGGAAAAACAAAAACCGGCGATCCCGATTTTATAGAGCATTTTTCTATTATGTGGAGAAACTTTTTTCTTTTCCGCATCCTTGAAACTTAATGCAGGCTCATATCCTATGAAAGCAAGCAACTCCACCACTTTCCGCAATGATATCAATTGGGGATTGTAAATGATGAAAACTTCCTTCTTTTGAAAATCAGTTACAGATTTGATAACACCTTCATTTATTTTGTGCAGATTCTCCAACAGGAAAATGCAGGAAGAGCAATGAATCTGTGGCAAATGAAAAGAAACGTTATTTTGTCTTTCGCTGCTATATAAAAGGAGTTTATTAATAATCGAAGGATCATCGAGGTAGGCATATTTTTCTGAAATATATTTTCCTTTTGCCTTTATGCCAGGTGCTCCTGAAAGATCATAATAATTGCAAAGTCCATTTTCACTTAGTAAAAGATATACTTGTTTGCATCCGTTACAACAAAATACTTTGTCATCCGCACAAATCGTTTCGTCGCAGGGATCACTACAATGATAACAGGAAGTTAGAACCGCGGTATTTTGAATCTTAGCTATAATGATATAATTTAGGATTGCAAAAATCGCCTGACTGGTAAAATATATCTATGAAGTCGCGCAGATGCGGATATGATCTAAATCATACATCATTTCATACGACCTGCTCACTTGAGTAAATTTTCAGCTTTAGAAAGACTTTATATCAGGGTAAATAATTGTTGTGAATTCTCGGGCCACACCCACTATTTAACCAGTAACCTGCTAAATTAATTATGATACCCAAATGATCTTCGCAGAAACTAAAAATTCTTACCAGGCTACAGATTTATATAAAATTTTTAATAAATTTGATATGATCAAATGATGCTATCATGATTAAATTACCATCTTAAATAAAACCAAAAATAGATATTTTAAAAAATGATTTTATTCACAATTTTAAAATTACAAATATGAATACGGGCTACAAACCTGAAGGCTATAATTCACTGTCACCCTATCTTATTGTAGATGATGCGCAAAAATTAGTAGACTTGTTTAAAACAATATTCAATGCGAAAGAGTTGCGCAGGTTTGAC
>JBDTEF010000298.1:0-4486 GCA_039922615.1 Ginsengibacter sp. | reverse complement strand
GCCATTTTATCACCAACCTTCAATTTCCTCTTAACTGCCAGGTACACTTTTGCTAATTTTAATACACCTGCCGGTAATTCATCACCAATAGAAATATTAAACTTCTCCCTCTTATATCTGCCTAACTCTTCATTATACTTTATGTTATAATTATGCAGCAAAGTATTGATATGGTCATCCGTTTTAGCATCACCAGTCCATCCCAGGGGATTTACATTCTGGTAATCGATATTGGCTAAGTTTTTTGCAGAGAATTTGGAATTCTTTGCAACCAGCATTTCACCAAAATTATTACTTACACCAGCTGAAGAAGAATCTTTCAGAATAGTGATCAACTTATTGATCAATAACTCATGAAGATCTGTTTCATTCTTTTCATGAATCTTATCAATTTTCTCCAATGTCGCCTTTTCTTTTACTTTACCATTCTTATCTTTCTTAGCACGTTGGAATAATTTCTTATCGATTACCACACCTTCCGTTCCACTTGGCGCTTTCAAGGAAGCATCCTTCGCATCACCGGCTTTATCACCAAAAATAGCTCTCAATAATTTTTCTTCCGGCGTAGGATCACTTTCTCCTTTTGGAGTAATCTTTCCTATAATAATATCACCTTCTTTGACATGAGCGCCAATCCTGATTACACCATTCTGATCTAAATCTTTTGTAGCTTCTTCACTGATATTTGGAATATCAGGCGTCAATTCCTCTTCACCTAATTTAGTATCACGCACTTCTAATTCAAACTCATCAATATGAATCGAAGTAAACAAATCTTCTTTTACTACTTTTTCACTGATTACAATTGCATCCTCAAAGTTGTAACCTTTCCATGGCATGAATGCCACTTTTAGGTTGCGGCCTAAAGCCAATTCACCGTCTTTGGTTGCGTAACCTTCTGTCAGAAAATCACCAGCTTTAACTACCTGGCCTTTCTTAACAGCAGGCGTCAGATTCATACAAGTACTTTGATTGGTTTTAATAAACTTAGTCAACTTGTAAACGATCAGATCCTTTTCAAAACTTACTAATTTCTGATTTTGATTTCTGTTGTATTTAACATGTATTTCGTTTGAATCCACATATTCTACAACTCCATCTCCATCTGCATGAATCTGAATCCTTGCATCTCTCGCTGCTTTTCCTTCAAGGCCAGTTCCTACGATAGGAGCCTGGGGCAAAAGTAACGGAACTGCCTGCCGTTGCATGTTTGAACCCATCAAGGCACGGTTGGCATCATCATGCTCAAGGAATGGAATAATAGAAGCACTCAAACCAACAATCTGGTTTGGAGCCACATCCATGTATTCTACATCACCTTTATCAAGAATAGGGAAGTCACCGGTTTCGCGGGATTTCACCTTATCATTTGCAAAATTGTTGTTCTCATCTAATGGCGCATTTGCCTGTGCAATTTTCGCTGAGTCCTCTTCTTCTGCACTTAAAAAGAATACCTTTTTCATGTCTACATGTCCGTCATGCACTTTACGATATGGTGTCTCAATGAAACCCATTTCGTTTATTTTGGCATGAACACATAGTGTTGAAATCAGACCAATGTTTGGGCCTTCAGGTGTTTCGATGGTACAAAGACGACCGTAATGAGAATAATGAACGTCACGTACTTCAAATCCAGCACGCTCTCTACTCAAACCACCGGGACCAAGTGCGGAGATACGACGCTTGTGCGTAATCTCACTCAATGGATTGGTTTGATCTAAGAACTGAGATAATTGGGACGTACCAAAGAAAGAGTTGATCACTGAAGAAAGTGTTCTTGCATTGATCAAATCTACAGGGGTAAATACTTCATTATCCCTTACATTCATTCTTTCACGAATTGTACGCGCCATACGGGCAAGACCTACACCAAACTGGGCGTACAATTGCTCACCTACAGTTCTTACACGACGATTACTTAAATGATCAATATCATCAATTTCACTCTTAGCATTGGTTAACAATACTAAATATTTAATGATAGAAATAATATCTTCTTTAGTTAAGGTCTTTTTTGTAATAGGATAATTTAATCCTAATTTCTTATTGATCTTATAGCGACCTACTTCACCTAGATCATATCGCTTATCACTGAAAAATAATTTATCAATGATTCCGCGTGCTGTTTCTTCATCGGGGGCATCTGCACCGCGCAATTGGCGATAAATATGCTGAACCGCTTCAACCTCACTGTTGGAAGTATCTTTATTTAAAGTATTGTATATGATCGCATAATCTCCGCTCACTTCTTCTCGTTGGATAAATACGCTTTTCACTTCCAATTCAAGGATCATTGCGATATTATCTTCATCCAGAATGGTATCTCTTTCTAAAACGATCTCGTTTCTTTCAAGACTTACTACTTCCCCGGTATCTTCATCTACAAAATCTTCAACCCAACTGCGTAAAACTCTTGCAGCAAGGCGTTTTCCGAGATTTGCATTCAAATTCTTTTTATCAGCTTTCACCTCTACAGCCATTCCGAAAAGTTCCAGAATGTCTTTATCAGTTTCATAGCCGATAGAACGTAGTAAAGTAGTAACGGGAAACTTTTTCTTCCGATCAATATATGCATACATTACATTATTAATGTCTGTTGCAAATTCCATCCAGGCTCCTTTAAAAGGAATAACCCTTGCAGAATATATTTTAGTACCATTTGGATGCGTACTTTGACCAAAGAATACGCCAGGGGAACGGTGAAGCTGACTTACTACAACTCTTTCCGCACCATTGATAACGAAAGTACCACGGGGCGTCATGTACGGAATGTTTCCTAAGAAAACATCCTGAACAATAGTCTGAAAATCCACATGCTCTTCATCATTACAACTTAGCCTAAGCTTTGCTTTTAAAGGCACCGCGTAAGTAAGTCCTCTTTCTACACACTCTTCTATTGTATATCTAGGCGGATCTACAAAATAATCAAGGAATTCCAGCATGAAAATATTTCGTGTATCATTGATTGGAAAATTTTCCTTGAACACACGGAACAATCCCTCTACATTACGTTTGTCCGGGGTAGTTTCCAACTGAAAAAAGTCCTTAAAGGACTGAATTTGTATCCCTAATAAATCAGGGGTTTCTGCCAAATGTCCAATCTTTCCAAAATTGTGTCTTTGTGCAGGAGCTACTTTAGTTGACGGCATATTTTATATAAAATATTTTTAAATGAGAAGGCTTTAAAAATGGTAAAATGCACTCCATTTTATACGTACCAAAATTTAAAGGATTGCAAAAGTAAGCATTTTTATTAAAATGAATGAAGGAAATAAAATCTTATAATTTCTTTAATGATGAAATCATGAACTAAATTTATTTAATACAGAGGATATTTTCCAATTTGCTTCTTGAGGTCATTGAATTCAACAATAAAGGCACTTCCATTTACCATTTTAGGAAAATGTCTGTTAATTGAATGACTATTAAAAGCTATTAATTTTATCTTAAATGGATATAGCTTAGCTTTGCATTTTCTTAAACAAAATCAAACAAAAATGAAAAAATTATTTTTTATTCCTGCTGCAGCAGCAATGATGTTTTTAGCATCTTGTGGTGGTGGCAATGCTGACAAAACTACTACAACAGACGCCACAACTACAGAGACGCCTGCTACAGAAGCGCCAGCAGTTGAGGCTCCTGGATCAGATATTCCGGGAATCAAAGATGTTGCAGTATCTGACAACATAGAATTACAAGGTTCAGATGATATGAAATTCGACAAAACTTTATTTAAAGTTAAAGCCGGTCAGGATGTAAAATTGACATTGAAAAATGTTGGTAAACTTCCAAAAGAAGCTATGGCTCACAATGTTGTCATTTTACAACAAGGTACCGATGTACAGGCTTTTGGTGAAGCAGCAGTTTCTGCTAAAGCCACCGATCATATTCCTGCAGCAATGGCAACTGATGTAATTGCTCACACTAAATTATTGGGACCAGGTGAAAGTGCAACAATCACTTTTAAAGTTCCAGATGCTGGTGTTTATGATTTTATCTGTTCTTTCCCAGGCCATTTTGGTACTATGAGAGGAAAAATTGTAGCAGAGTAATTCAGCTAATATTTTTTAATAGAGGTAATCGAAAGATTGCCTCTTTTTTTATGGGTAAGGATGAGCTATCAGGTATTAGCTAAAAATGGCCAGGTTTAATACAATCATTACTTAAGTATTTCTAACCTTTAATTGTAAGAGAAAATTTGAATAATAATTGATAGGAATATATTAATGCACATTATAAAAAAAAAGGGAGTATATCATTTCACTGACATACTCCCTTTTCAAAATATTTGCCTTAAAATTAAGCCAATTCAACATCAGCACCTGCTTCTGTCAATTTGGTTTTGATTTCTTCTGCAGTTGCTTTATCTACACCTTCTTTAACCGGCTTAGGTGCATTATCAACTAAATCTTTTGCTTCTTTCAATCCTAAACCAGTCAGTTCTTTTACTAATTTAACAACTGCTAATTTGCTTGGACCTGCTGCC
>JBDTEF010000297.1:0-3893 GCA_039922615.1 Ginsengibacter sp. | reverse complement strand
ATAAAAATAAAATTACTCCTGGCTGACGAATATTGAAATGAAGACCTTCAGGAATGAAATCTGAAAATGTTTTTAAGAGTAAAGGGGCTATAATGATAGAAAGAATAGTTGCTATCAATGTCAGTATGAATGTTTCACTTAAAAACTGGAATATCAATTGTTTTCGGGAACCTCCCAATGTTTTGCGGATGCCTATTTCCTTGGCTCTTTGAGAAGATTGTGCAGTAGTTAGATTAATAAAATTAATGCAAGCCAAAAGCAACAAAATCCCTGCCACAGCCATCAATCCATACAGCGTAGGCATATATGCTTTTCGCTGGCCAAAATTATCATACATCGTGCTGAAATGCAGGTCTGACAATGGTTGCAAATCGAATTCATTATTAGAATTGGTATTATTATTTGTTTTGGAATGCAATTTATAGACCTGTGCAATTTGGTTTTTAACTAGTTGAGGATCCGTATTTTTTGAAAGCCTGACAAACAAATTTGAAGAAAAACTTTTCCAGCTATTCAAACTTTCCGGATGTAGAGATGACTGTGTAGAAATTGAAACAAAAGTCTGAAAATTAAGGTCTGTATTTGCTTTCAAATTTTCAACTATGCCGCTTACTGTTGTTCGAATAGTATCATTATGGTCATTAAAAGTAATCTCTTTTCCTATAATGTCATTGAAGGAAAGATGAGGAAAAAATCTCTTTGCATTCTTTTCGGTTAGTACTGTTTGGTATAGTGTAGATAAGGAGGAATTAGGCGAACCGGCTAACCATTTATAATTGATCAATTTAAAATATCCCGGATCAGCAAAAACAATGTTGGGTTCCTTTCTAAAGACAGAAATATCTTCGCTGTTTTCCTTTGCCACACTCACTTTTACTTCATAATTCCAGGGCGTTAATGGCGCAACTACTTCCATGCCAGTCACTTTATTTTGTAAAGCATCTGCTAAAGGAAAAGGAACATTTTCAGAATTTTGGGTTACCACACGATAAATCCGGTCCCCATCTTTTTCAAATTTATCAAAACTGAAATCGTATTGCACGATCAGGAAGATTACGAGAGACGCACTAATGCCAATGGCTAATCCTAGAATGTTGATAGTGGAGAATACTTTGTTGTGGCTTAAGTTTCGCAGGGCAGTTTTGAAATAGTTTTTGAGCATTTTTGAAGTTTTAGCAATAAACTTTAAAGCTTTTTTTAGTTATTATTTTCGCAATTCTAATCTCCTATTTTCAATTTTAATTTGATTTATAATTCCCGAATTTACCATTTTTTATGATTGAAAATATTAAACAAATTGCACGATTGTGGTACTGTCGCTGATTCATTTTTGATCAGAAAAATATAAATCCGGTATAACATTTTGTCCTCATCAAATCGATTTTATTTCATTGGATAATATTTGTAAATTTGGATAAGTATAATATTAGAAATCATGGAAAGTATAATAATTGAAGTCGATGAGGCCACAGCCAAAGAATGGCAGGAAGTTTCTCCTAAAATAAAGGAACAGATGAAAGAATACTTTAAAGAGCAAATACAGATGTTTTCGCAGGGTATAAACGAAGCCCGCTTTGAAGCTCTTCTTGATAAATCAAGTGATGAGGCTGAAAAAAATGGCCTTACGGAAGAAATCCTTCAACAATTAATGAATGAGGAATAATTTATTTATCATAGATACAAATATTTTAGTCAGTTTCCTCTCTTTCAAAATATGGCACTACGCGAAAAGCAGTTACAAAAGCAAACCAAATTGGAAAGTTATCAGCAAGTATAGAAACATACAATGAATTTTCAGAAACGCTACTACGGGTCAAATTCGATAAATACTTATCCAGAAATACCAGATTGGATATATTACTTGAATTCAAAAATTTAGCTATCTTCTCAAAAATATCCGAAACAATTACGGTTTGCCGCGATCCAAAAGACAATAAATTTCTTGAATTGGCAATTTCTGCAAATGTTGCCTGCATTATTACAGGAGATAGTGATTTATTGATTCTGCATCCTTTTCGGGGAATTCCAATTTAGAATGCCGCAGATTTTCTGGATAACTTTGAATGACTATTGTTTCATTTCAGAATTTTCAAATCATATTTTCTTCCTGATTCTGATACCTAAAATTTAAACCTACCACTTCGATATTGCACTTTCAACTTTTTCAAAAATTCACTATCGCTCATTTAAATCAGTAAAATTCACTGCTAATATTGCTATTAAATCAGTAATATTATTTATTCAAGGACAGGTCGCGACCTGTTCCTACTCACTCCTCAAACTCTCCACAGGATTCGCCACCGCCGCTTTTATTGCCTGAAAACTTACCGTGATTAAAGCGATCAAAATTGTGGCTGTTCCGGCAAATAAATATATCCACCAGCTAATATCTATTCGATAAACAAAACTCTGCAGCCATTTATCCATAGCCCACCAGGATATTGGAAAAGAAAGAATACAAGCTAAGAAAACCAATTTCAAAAAGTCTTTTGATAGCATTTTTGTGACCTGGGCTACACTTGCGCCAAGCACTTTGCGAATACCGATTTCTTTTCTTCTTTGTTCGGAAATAAATGCCGCAAGACCAAATAATCCCAAAGCAGAAATGAGGATGGAAATACAACTGAAAAGTAGAACGAGTTTTGAAATTTTTAAATCTGCCTTATATTTATTATCAAATGCCTGGTTCATAAATTGGTAATCGAATGGCGCATCGGGAATTAATTTTTTCCACGTTGAAGCTATTGCATCCATTGCTTTGGGAATATTGCCTGGAATAATTTTTACGAAGAAATCAGCTTTTAATTCATCATCATTATCACCTAATACCAAAGGGTTTATTTTATCATACAACGAACTGAAATTATAATCCTTTATCACGCCAATTATTTGACCCGTATCGCCGCCGCTTCTTGCAAAGACTTGCCCGATAACCGGTTCGCTGATTCCTAATTCCCTTATCGCAGTCTCATTTAAAATATAATTTTTCTTATCTGCATTATCATTTCCAAACCATCTTCCTTTTTTTATTTGTAAATTAAATATATTTTTTGTTGCCGGTTCTAACGTCATATAATTAATAGTGGATTGGGAACTTGTGTCCATTCCGTTCCAAAACCAATTCTGAACACCATTTGAATTCATACAACCTTCAATAGAATTACTTGCAAGCGCAACACTCGCCAACACACCATTTCTTTGCAATTCAGTTTTAAAAGTTTGAGAAAACATATTTACTTTTTGCGCATCGTAATTCATTTTTTTCAATAGCTGCGTTGGCAATTTAAAAGATACAACCTGTGCGCGGTTATATTGTGCAGCCGAGGTTTGCGCCAACTGCATTTGCTTGAAAATAACGATAGCACCGATAATGAATACAACGCCGATAGTAAACTGAAAAACAACCAACCCTTTGCGGAGCAATACATTTTTAAATTTCAGAATCGAATACCCTTGCAAATAATTTAGCGGTTTAAAAAATGACATACTTAATGCAGGGAAAACGCCATTCAATAAAGTGCTAAAAATTAATGTACCACCGAGGACAATCCATAGAATGTTGGAGCCAAATGATGGTTGAAAATTAGTTTCGGTTAATTTGTCAAATGCAGGTAGCGTAAGCGACATAATGATAAATGAAATGAATAAAGCAATCAGGGTTAACAAAAATGACTCTGAAAGAAACTGAAAAAATAATTGCATCCGGCTGCTTCCCATAATTTTTCGGATACTTATTTCTTTGGTGCGTGCATCTGCTTTGGCTATTGTAAGATTTACATAATTGATACTCGCTGTAATCAACAATAAAATTGCCAGTAAGCTGAAAACAAAAACAGCTGTATGGCTTCCTCTGCTAAATAGGGTATCAAAGGATTTTGCATCAAAATGCAATT
>JBDTEF010000296.1:0-3428 GCA_039922615.1 Ginsengibacter sp. | reverse complement strand
GAGAAAATCCTGTTGAAGGATCTTTGTCTTCCACGTTTACATAATGCACCATATCCCATTTCTTTTCTTTCATGCCTAAAAAAAGTGCCGGGTCAAATACTTTCTTTACCCATTCTCCCAGCACAGGGCCTAATTTATTATACTGCGTGCTGATAAGGCTGATCGTATGCTGATAATCCGCACCATCACTAACATGTGTATCCACCAAAACATCAGGATTTAAATAGTGAAAGATCTCTGTAAACGATCGTGCATTTTTACTGTCGCATTTTGTAAAATCCCTGTTGAGGTCCAGATTTTCTGCATTACCCCTGAAACCATAAGATTCAGGGCCATCCTGGTTTACACGACTAAAACTATTCCTGTTCAATGCACCGCCAATATTATACACCGGGATTATTCCGATAGCTA
This sequence comes from Ginsengibacter sp., assembly GCA_039922615.1. Classification (GTDB taxonomy): domain Bacteria; phylum Bacteroidota; class Bacteroidia; order Chitinophagales; family Chitinophagaceae; genus Ginsengibacter. The sequence goes on along the minus strand of JBDTEF010000296.1, from coordinate 3,017 downwards.
CATTATCAGGTAACGTTACTTTCTTATCAATTATATCCCGCACCAGTATCATACTGGCATCTATACCATCCGGCTCTCCGGGATGAATACCATTATTAATCATCAGCACCACTTTATTTTGTTTGTGCCAGATCGCAGGATCAAACTTTTTATCATTACTGATTAATACCAGATGCAAAGGATATCCTGCATCTGTAAGTCCTTTTTCTTCAACTTTAATTAAAGAACTTTTTTTCGCGAGTTGTTTATAATATTGTATTACTTCAAAATAAGTAGCAGTTTGTTTTCCTTTGGAGTTTTCAAAAACGGTTAATTGGGAATAAGCCATATCGGAGAAGATTGAAAATAAAAAAACCATTAAAAATACTTTGGGCATACTATTTTATTCAAAAGATATAAAACATAAAAAGTTAATAAAGGATTATTAAAGTTCAAGGTAAATACTTTTTTTTTCAAAAATCTCTTGCAAAAAAAATCACGCAAAATTTTACTCTTGCGTGATTTCCAAAATTGTAAGTATTTCTTATTTTATAATAACAAATGAAGTATTAATAACTTCTGTATCGTTTGTAATTTTTACGAAGTAACGACCAGCCGGAAGTTTAGATATATTTTGTGTGATAATAGTTGATTTCTTATTAATTACATCACTTTTAATGATGCGACCTGTGAAATCAAAAATCTGAAGATTACTATTACCCGTCAATTCATTTTTCAATTTTATCTTCAATTCACCTGAAGTAACCGGGTTAGGAGCTACAACTGCATTTGAGAAATTATTATTCAACCTGATCGAAGCCACTTTGCTATAATTATATTTTCCATCTATATCTATCATTTTCAACCGGTAATAAACAACAGATGCTGATGGCAAATTCTCATCAGTAAAGGAATAGGTTGCTAAATTACGGCCCTGGATAGCGGCAATTTTATAAAAACTCACACCGTCAGTGCTTCTTTCAATTTCAAATTCTTTGAAGCTGGTTTCATAGGTAGCATACCACTTTACTATAACTGATTCATTTTTTAATTCTGCAGTAAAATCAAGAATAGTTACGGGTAAAGCACCGGTACATTCCCAAATTTTTGCAACATATTCAGGATGATCAATAAATGGATTTCTATTATTCTGCCCGGATTTATAATAAACAGCATTATTTCTATCAATCTCTTTTTTACTAACAGGATCTGAATTATTCCATTTGAAAATTGTTTTCAAATACCAGGTATCATAGATCTGCAATCTTCTTTTCGCGGTATCCGTTTCATCTTTGTCACTTAAAAAGACTGCATTGGCAGTTCCGTTTAAAGCCCAATTGCTATCAATAATTTCATTCTGATAACGGGTAGCCATATAAAAACTTGCACGCGCAACATCACCTTTGTAATCATTAATTGGTTCAAACACTATTCCCTGGTAACCAAAATTATTACCCGTACCTAACTTACTTCCGTTTTTTGAAGTTTCAGTGGCAGAAGAAACCTCACCATACGGATAATTATTTCTTACATTATTTACATAACCATCAGTAGGGAACAAGTGATTTATATCTGTAACCATTGGAGCTCTTTTGTTGAACCAGGACTGGGGTGTAGAATGTTCCCTGTTATAACAATCGCCTTCTTTTTTATATCCTCCACCACCACATTGGTCTACCTGGTAGGAGAAATAATAGGGATCAGGCCCGTTAGGCACATCACTATACATATCCCAGATCACATCAGCAGTATTAGCATCATTCCGATGAATATCTGTAAATTGATAAGCATTCCATACTCCAGGGGTATAGGTAAGTTCAGTATATCCATTGGTAATAATATCTCTCAATTTTGTTTTCAATGGCTGGCAGCTCAAATCACCCGTACCATTATAATATCCGGCAGGAATTCCTGTTGTGTTATTACTTGTTGAAGTAGATCCGGCAAGTGGTGTTTTATTATAGAAAGGTTCTCCTGTACATTCTCCGTTTGCCGCAAAAATGAAAATGTAATATGGTGTGGCAACTGAAAGATTGTTCGCTGTAAATGATAAGGTATTACCATACGAAACTACGGTACCTCCACCGAATGCCTGGCCGTTTGAGTAGGTGTTTCCATTTTGAGGAACTTCCGAAAGTGTTGACTGGCCACTTATTATTACCAAATACCTGTTTGCGTCATTTGCAGCTGTAAAAGAACCTGAGATGCTATTATTTGACGGCATAAGTACCAAAGAAATTGGTGGATTTACCGGCGCTATACAAGCAGGTAAAGACATAGTGGAAGAAGAGTCCTGGAGTACTGAACTTTTTAAATAAAGTGGGCCGCCACTACAATTTTTATAATTATTGGAAAAAATAAAATAAAAATATTTCGTATCGGGAGATAGTCCCCGGTCTGTAAAAGTATTACCCGGAATATTATCCACGATATAGCCGCCACCTAATTGTGAACCTGTCGCATAAGTAGTTCCATTGGCCGGCATCTCTGATAATGTACCTGACTTGCTTCTTATCACGAGGTAGCTGTCAGCAGCGGGATTGGCAGATATAAAAGAACCAGATATAGCGGTTGGCGTAGATCGAAAGGTTAATGATGTCGGAGGCGCAGAAGGCGCTATGCATGGTGTTGCATTAAAAGACGTCCAGATAATATCATCGATAGCTATTCTTAATTTAGGGGTCACCTGTCTTATTTCTAAATTAAAATTACCTGATACGTTTAAATTATTAATAGTAGAAGTTGTGATTGCAGTTGTTGGATTGGCACTGCCTACTTTAATACCATTTATATAAACTTCCAATACAGGGTCTGATCCGCTAAAAACCTGCTGGTGAGTAAATGTAAGGGAGGCAATTCCATTGGGAATGTTTTCGCATGTAACAGAACCACTTCTTATTGCAATAGCCCGTCCATTAATAAGTTGGTCTGTACGCGCATCAGTTGCTTTCCATGGAAGTCCATTATCGCCAGTCCAATTTCTCGTGTCATAATTGGTAGCTGAATCAGCCAGTTTAGAAAAGGTTTCCTTACCCTGG
>JBDTEF010000295.1:0-3039 GCA_039922615.1 Ginsengibacter sp. | reverse complement strand
CACAACCGGCTTTCACAGGTAAATATTGGAATAAAAATCCTAAAGGCACTTATTATTGTGCTGTATGTGGCAATAAACTTTTCAGATCAGATGCTAAGTTTGCAAGCACCTGTGGATGGCCCAGCTTTTTTCAAACGGTTCGTAAAAATAGCGTGATATATCGTTCCGATAATTCATTTGGTATGGAGCGAACAGAAGTAATCTGCGAAAGATGTGGTTCTCATCTTGGCCACATTTTCGATGATGGCCCCGCGCCAACTTACAAGCGCTTTTGCATGAATTCTGTTTCGTTGGATTTCGTACCTGATGGAGGATCGTTTGCGAACAGAAGTCGTTAATACCTGGTAAAAAATTTCTTTTGATAATTTTTAGAGATAAATTGCTAATTTGATTTTGAAGAAATTAAAAATCAAGACCATTTGTTCATTTACTCAGATCAACTGATTTATTTTTGCCGTTTTTATGGGATTGGGGTAATAGCTTCCATGAAAAAGATTCATTTCGGGCATTTAGACTTTTCAAATTGAAATGGTTCATTTGTTTCTTTTTGATTTCTAAAGCTTATTTGTTTATATCTTCCATTGTATTATTTTTCTACCGAACTTTACCAATAATAAATGAATATGTTACCAATAAAAGTAATCATCACCGGCGCAACCGGTATGGTTGGTGAAGGAGTTCTGTTTGAATGTTTGCAGAATGAGCATGTGACTGAAGTGCTGATCGTTTCCCGACGCCATTATGAAATGCAACATCCAAAATTAAAGGAATTGATCGTTCCGGATTTTATGAAATTGGATCAATTTTCTGAAAATATTAAAGGCTATGATGCCTGCTTTTTTTGTGCGGGAGTAAGTTCTGTTGGTAAGAAAGAAGATCAGTTTACATATTTGACGTATGATACCACTTTGGCATTTGCAAGATCGTTGGTTAAGGTAAACAGCAATATGGTTTTCACCTATGTTTCGGGTGCCAAAACAGATAGCACCGAAAAAAGCAAAATGATGTGGGCTAGAGTAAAAGGTAGAACAGAAACTGACCTGGCAAAGCTTGGATTCAAAGCAGAATATAATTTTCGTCCAGGGATAATAATGCCCTTTCCGGCGCAAAAAAACTGGAAACCAATAGTTAAATTTTTGGTTAAAATAATAAAAACCATTTTACCTAAAAGCGTGCTCACGCTAAAGGAAATTGGCTGCGCAATGATCAATACAGTAATTATTGGTTACTCCAAAAATGTGTTGGAAGTCTCTGATATCAGGCGATTTGCAAAAGAGTAAATGCACAAAATAAAACATTACTCTATTTCTTCGTTTACCATGCCCCACGACATGTGAAATTGAATTCTTTCTTTCAATAAAAAAAAATTCCTGCTTCTCTCAATTAGCATTTTGTATAATTTTTTATTAGAATTCTAAATATCTTTAAAAAAATAATTCTACTCATAATAAAAAGGATTTATATTTGTTAGATATTTTGATGGAATACTTAGATTAACTCAAAAATTTCCTTCTCCCGATTCTATGATTATCTGCTGACTTCAAAACATAATTATTTTAAAACTTAAAAATAAATTATGAAAAAGTTTTCAATGTTCTCTCTCATTATTCTAATGAGTTCTATTCTTATTTTTTCCAGGTGCAACCAGGGTCAAGCAGACAAAACGGAAGTAACAAAGGATTCGACCCACACCCAGGCCGTACTTCCAGCTTATGGCGGTTTTGAAAGCCAGGTGGCCTGGGGGAAACATATTGTTACTATTGGAGGTTGTAACGATTGCCATACTCCCAAAAAAATGGGACCAAATGGCCCGGAAGATAATATGGATTTAGAATTATCCGGATCTCCTTCACAACAGCCGGGAATAAATGTTGACCGCAAAGAAATTGAAAGTAAGGGGCTTGCTGTTGACAATATGACAGAGTGGGTAGGTCCATGGGGCATTTCTTATACTGCAAATATTACTTCAGATTCAACAACGGGTATTGGAAACTGGACCGAAGAGCAGTTTATACTTTGCCTGCGTAAAGGCAAATATGGGGGGGCTCCAAACGGTAGAAACCTGCTACCACCAATGCCATGGCAGAGTTTTGCACAAATGACTGACGACGAACTAAAAGCAGTCTTTGCCTATTTGGAATCTACTAAACCGATTCATAATATTGTACCTCAACCCCAGCCTCCGGTTCTGGCAATGAAAAAATAATTTGCTTTAACAAATAAAATTTAACAGGAAGGAATATTTTATTTTTTTCTGTTGAATATTTTTATTTGGGTTAGTTTAATGAAAACGCAAACCAATGACTTAAATTAATTTAGAAATTGTTCAGAGGCGGGCTAAAATAATACCGGGCAGAGATGAAATATCCTAATCATTTAATCCCTTTCCATCAAGAATTGCCTTCTCATATTTTTCAATTCTTGACTCACGGGTTTTTGCTTGTTTAGGTTGAGAAAAATAAAGAAGATATCCTCTCTGGCGACCAGGGGTCAATGCTTTAAAAGCCTTTTTCAGATCACTATCTTCACTTAATTTCTTTTCAAATTCTTCAGGCATATTGAATTCTTTCGTTTTTTTCATTGGTACTTTTAATCCGGCTTTGTCAACTTCGATGGCCTCATAGATATAAGCTTTGAGTGTAGGTTTTAGTTTGGTTATTTCTTTAAGATTCGTAAACCTGGCCTGGCGTGCAGCCTGTACATTTGTTGTTTGTTGAGTTAAAATCTGATGTTCATCTTTTAAAAGAGCGCCTTTGAAAAATAGGAGAGCACAGTATTCTTTAAATCCGTGAATCAAAACAATATTATTACTCTCAAAAGTATAGCAAGGATTACCCCATTTCAATTCTTCGCTGAGGCCGCAGCCAAGAATGATTGATCTAAGCTGCTTGAATTCTTTTTGCCATTTTGTATCTTTTTCAAAATACCAATCAACCTTTGAATTCATATATTTTATTTTTAAAGTTGCTTATACAAAATTCACATTACCTGGGCTCGTGAAATGCTCATCAGGTATTTAAATTTCAATAAACTCTTGTC
>JBDTEF010000294.1:0-19390 GCA_039922615.1 Ginsengibacter sp. | reverse complement strand
ATCAAAAACATTACCGGTGAGATCGTATTTCAAATGAACAACGTAGAAGTTCCCCGTCAATGGAGCCAGATCGCCACTGATATTTTAGCACAAAAATATTTTAGAAAAGCCGGAGTGCCACAATCCGATGGTAGCACAGGCAGAGAAACATCTGTAAAACAGGTCGCTCACCGTATGGCCCACTGCTGGCGGGTTTGGGGCGAAAGAAATAATTATTTTGCATCTGCCGATGATGCACAGGTATTTTATGAAGAACTGGTTTATGATATTTTAAACCAGGCATGCGTACCTAATTCTCCGCAATGGTTCAATACAGGATTACATGAAGTTTATGGAATCACAGGAAAGCCGCAGGGACATTATTATGTTGATGGAAAAGATGGTGTTTTAAAAACCTCTACCTCTGCTTATGAGCGTCCGCAACCACACGCCTGTTTTATTTTAAGCGTGGATGATGACCTGGTAAATGAAGGTGGTATTATGGATTTATGGGTGCGTGAAGCCAGGATTTTTAAATACGGAAGTGGTGTAGGAACTAATTTCAGTTCCATCCGTGGAGAAGGCGAGAAATTGAGTGGCGGCGGCACTTCCAGCGGATTAATGAGCTTCTTAAAAATAGGCGATCGTGCTGCAGGTGCGATCAAAAGTGGTGGCACTACACGTCGTGCAGCTAAAATGGTTTGCCTGGATCTGGATCATCCGGAAATTGAAACTTTCGTAAACTGGAAAGTAAAAGAAGAACAAAAAGTAGCCGCATTGATTGCCGGAGGTTATCCGAGTGATTATGAGGGTGAAGCGTATAAAACAGTAAGTGGCCAAAACAGTAATAATTCAGTTCGCATTCCAAATACATTTTTTCATGCACTGGAAACTGATGGCAATTGGGAATTAAAAGCGCGTAGTGATGGTCATGTAATGAAAACCATTAAAGCCAGAAAATTATGGGAAGAAATCAATAATGCTGCCTGGGCTTGCGCTGATCCGGGTACACAATATGATACCACAATTAATGAATGGCATACCTGTCCTGAAGGTGGGCGGATAAGAGCAAGCAATCCTTGCAGCGAGTACATGTTCTTAGACAATACTGCCTGTAATCTTGCGTCTGTAAATCTTCGTAAATTTTTCAATGAAGACAATAATAAATTTGATGTTCCGGGCTTTGAATATACCGTCCGTTTGTGGACAACGGTTTTGGAAATATCAGTTTTAATGGCACAATTTCCCAGTAAAGAAGTGGCGCAATTAAGTTATGATTACAGGACTTTAGGTTTGGGCTACGCCAACCTGGGAAGTATGCTGATGGTGAGTGGCATTGCCTATGACAGTGATAAAGCCCGCGGAATTGCAGGTGCAATTACAGCAATAATGACGGGAGTTTCTTATAAAACTTCTGCAGAGTTAGCCGAGCATTTGGGCACTTTCAGCAAGTATGAAGAAAATAAAAAACACATGCTCCGTGTAATGCGCAATCATAGAGCTGCGGCGTATGATGCAATGGATGCTTATGAAGGAATTGAAATAAAGCCGCAAGGAATTAATGCAAAATATTGCCCTGATTATTTGTTAACGGCAGCGACAAAAGCGTGGGATGATGCAGTACAAATGGGCGAGAAATATGGTTATAGAAATGCACAGACTACTGTAATTGCACCAACAGGTACCATTGGATTAGTGATGGATTGCGATACTACCGGCGTAGAACCGGATTTTGCCTTGGTAAAATTCAAGAAATTAAGTGGCGGTGGTTATTTCAAGATCATCAACCAAAGTGTACCGCAGGCATTGAAAAATTTGAAATATTCTACAAGTGAAATTGAAGAAATTGTCAATTATGCGAAAGGTCATGCTACGCTGAAAGGTGCACCACATATCAATCCCGGATCTTTATTGAAAAAAGGATTTATAGAAAGTGACCTTGAAAAATTAGAATCTTCTTTACCATCCGCATTTGAAATAGGATTTGTATTTAACGCCTTTAATTTAGGCGAAGAATGTATGCATCGTTTAGGATTTAAAGCACAGGATTACAATAATTTTGAATGGAGTTTATTGGAAGCTTTAGGATTTACTGATGAGCAAATTGAAGATGCAAATATTTATGTATGCGGCACCATGACTGTAGAAGGTGCACCTTATCTGAAGAATGAACATTTATCCGTTTTTGATTGCGCGAATAAATGTGGAAATACCGGTGAAAGATATATTCATTACAGCGGCCATATTCGCATGATGGCAGCGGCTCAGCCATTTCTTAGCGGTGCAATTTCAAAAACAATCAATCTTCCAAATGAAGGAACAATTGAAGAAATTTCTGACGCCTATTTGATGAGCTGGCAATTAGGTTTAAAAGCGTGTGCGCTTTACCGTGATGGTTCCAAACTATCACAACCTTTGAGTACTAAAAGTGATAAGAAAAAGAAAGATGCGGTGAGTGAAGAGGTAGAAGAAGAAAAGGAAAAGCATGAATCAGCCTTGGTTGATATGGGTCAGTTGACAATTGAAGAACTTTTACAGGAAGTAAATAAAAGAGTGCAAAACAGCGCTGACACTGTGTTAAAGCGTCAATTGGCAATGATTGTTGAACGTAGAACACTCCCTTCAAAAAGAAGAGGATTTACCCAAAAAGCAAAAATAAACGGTCAAACACTTTTTGTAAGAACAGGAGAATACAGTGATGGTACTTTAGGAGAGATCTTCATTGATATGGCCAAAGAAGGTGCTACCATGCGAAGCATGTTGAACTGTTTTGCCATTGCCATTTCTATTGGTTTGCAATATGGTGTTCCTTTAGAAGAGTATGTAGAAAAATTTGTTTTCACTCGCTTCGAACCGGCTGGAATGGTCGAGCATCCAAATATCAAATCTGCTACTTCCATTATCGATTTCATGTTCCGTTCCTTGGCGTATGAATATTTAGGAAGAAACGATTTGGTTCATGTGTTGGACAAGCCTGAGGTTGAAAATTTAGGCGATGCGCCATGGGATGAGAATACACCAACGATTGGCGATCGCATTCCTGAATTGAGTGAAGTGCGTGTAACTGCCAACACAAAACCTGTTGCACGTCCTCACATGGCTGCATACACGAAAAAAGTTGATCAAAGCCAGGATGCAGTAAATGCTGCTTCAAAGAATATGCAGAGTGATGCTCCGGCTTGTAACGTTTGTGGTCATATTACTTTAAGGAGTGGGACCTGTTACAAATGTTTGAATTGCGGTAACAGCATGGGTTGTAGTTAATATTTATTGATAACTTTCTTTTTAAAAGAAATAAAATTTCAACAAAAAAGCTATCTTATTATAGATGGCTTTTTTGTTTTTTTAATAGTATTCAAAAGGTTATGCTTTTACAAATACAATATACAACTGAAACATGCGTTCCAAATTATATTACCCATAAACCACGTGGTGAATCAACCCTGAAATGATTAAAAAAGCCTCACCTTAAACTTCTTCTCCGCGAACAGTCGGGATCTTCGACAAAAGGAGAGGGCTGTGGTAAGGCTCTTTTAGCTCCTTAATCAGTGAAGATTCTCACATCAGCCCTTGCCAACGAAAGGTCAGGATTTTAGATAGCGTAAATAAGAAGAATAAGAAAATGATTTCCGATACAACTCCCAAAAGATAAAATTAAACAATTAATAAAAATTGACTAACACCTCCCAATAAAATTGTAATAGATCCTAACTACAGATTTCATTTTCCATTTTATTATCTTTCCACCATGAAATATTCCATCATTTTTTTCTTACTATTCTTTTCCATAATTTCCAATGGACAGGTTTCTGATTCATTCTATTTGCTAAAACCATCCAGGGTGTTTGATGGAGAAGTAATGCATTCTGATTGGATAGTATTAGTAAAAGGAAATAAAATTGAAGCAGCAGGCTCAATGATGTATAAACTCCCTTCAAATACACGGATTATTGAATTAAAAGGAGCGACACTTTTGCCGGGTTTGATCGAAGGTCATTCTCATTTATTTTTACATCCCTATAATGAAACACCTTGGAACGACCAGGTATTAAAAGAAAGCAGGGCAGAGCGAACGGCAAGAGCAGTTAATCATGCAAAAGCTACGCTGATGGCTGGTTTCACCACTGTAAGAGATTTAGGAACAGAAGGTGCAGGATATGACGATGCAGGATTGAAAAAGGCAATTGAAAAAGGAATTGTTGCCGGTCCGCGAATGATTGTAGCCACCAAAGCTATCGTGGCAAGTGGAAGTTACGGCCCTCATTTTAATGCTGATATCGATCTGCCACAAGGTGCGGCTGAAGTAGGTAATAAAGATGAATTGCAAAAAGAAGTAAGATTGCAAATCTCTAAAGGTGCTGATGTTGTTAAACTCTATGCAGATTATCGCTGGGGTGAAGGCGGAGTTGCAGCACCTACTTTTTCAGTTGAAGAATTGCAAGCTGCGGTAGCAATTGCCAAAAGTGGGGGAAGATTTGTAGCCGTACATTCCTCTACCGAAGAAGGAATGCGCAGAGCCATTGCAGCAGGAGTTCGTACCATTGAACATGGTGACAATGGAACAGAAGAAATTTTCAGATCAATGAAAGATAAAGGCATTGCACTCTGTCCTACCCTTGCTGCCGGTGATGCCATAGCACAATATGGTGGCTGGAAAAAAGGTGTTGATCCGGAGCCTGCCAGGATCACTTCAAAACGGGAAAGTTTCAAAGCAGCATTAGGTTCCGGAGTTACTATTTGCATGGGCGGCGATGTCGGCGTATTTCCACATGGTGAAAATGCCAGGGAAATGGAAATGATGGTGGAGTATGGAATGCAGCCACTTGAAGTTTTGAAATCTGCAACTTCCGTGAATGCAGATGTCTTTGGATATGGCGCTAAGATCGGAAGAATAAAAAAAGGAATGCTTGCGGATATCGTTGTAGTAAATGGAGATCCTTCCACAGATATTCATGCAATTAAAAATATAAGATTGGTGATGAAAGATGGTAAAATTTATTAGGAAATACAACCTGTTAAAATAGTTTACAACCATACTCAAACAACCATTAAAGTAATTTAGCAGGTTGATATACTAATAATTACAAAATAAAATAGTCTGGTTCTCTCTTTTTTATTTTCATCATATTAATGAGAATTTATTAAGGTTTTTAAATTAATATTTTGGGGTTTCTACTAAGGTTTAAGAAGACCTATTACCTTCTTATATCTACTTTCAAAAAATAAGATTTCTTACCCTGTTTTCTATTTAGATTTAAAATATTCTCATTTAATAAAAAGAATAAATTATTAATTAGCCATTTTGTTTTACCTACCGTTCCCTAGAACCAGCAGACCCTATTCAATAATTTATTTTTTTATTACTTCAGCCTCTGCATTGAGGTGGTATTTTTTTACATCAAATTCAAATTTTAAACAAGAATTAAAACCAACTTTCTAAAAATACCCTCTGCATGGTATTGTTTTGCCTTATTTGCAAAATGATATTTGTTCATCTAAAAAATAATTTTATGAACAAACTAATGCTGCTGTTTACTCTTTTAATTATGAGTACACATTCCATCGCTCAAAATGGCGACGACTGGAAAAAAGATTTTACTTCAAAGATAAACTGGTACCGTATTTCAGATGTGGGAACCCTTGTTGTAGCCACAAAAGATGGCTTGTTTGGAATCGACCCCGCTTCCGGTAAAGAACTCTGGAAAAATGATGATATAGAAAACATCCAGGAAAGTAATTACAGCCCGATCGAAGGAACACCCTATGCAACTTTGGCGAAAGCCGGATTAATAAAATCTGTGAACAATATTGTCGATTTGGCTACAGGAAAGGTTGTTGCCAACTCAAAAGAACTGGGTCTAAATAGTGTAAGCAAACGCATTTACCTTAAAAAAAGTAACCAGGTCTTATTTTATGGTGGTGGTAATAAAGGACTTACATTAATGTTAGTAGATTTGGGAACGAGCCAGAAAAAATGGGAACAGCAAAAAATATTTTCTAAAAATTCCGAGGTAATTGTTTCAGAAGCAGGTGAAACGGAAGATGCTATTTTTATCGCTACTAATAAAAATATTTATAAATTAAGTAAAGCTACCGGAGAGGCTGTGTATGAAATTGCGATGAAGAGTGACATGCCAATGATAGAAGCAGCTCCTGAAGAAAAAGGAAAAGGAGTTTCAAAAATGTTGGGTTTTGGCGGGCTCACTGGTTTTGGTAAAAAAATGGATAATATGTCAGAACAAATGGCGAAGTCCACTTCTGCAGACTTTTTTTTGTACGGCGAAGATACAAAAACTATTTATTTCCGTAACCAGGATATTATGACTGCTTTTAATGTTGCTGATGGCAAAGAAATGTGGAAGCGGGTAGAATTACCATCTCCTGTGGCTAATATATTATTTGATAAAAGAGGAATGTTGGTAGCTACGGCGGAAAAATCACAGGAGGATAAGGCGAAGGCCAATAAAGGTGGTGGGGGATTAATTGGGTCTATTAAAAAATCAAATGCAGGAAAGAAAAACAGGGCAACATTACTTTGTCTTGATCTGGCCACAGGTCAGGAAAAATGGGGTGAAAATGGTATAGAATTGCAGGGAGATTTAGTTGCCTATAAATTATCTGGTAATAAATTAATATTGGCAACAGCACGTGACCAGGGAACAAATTTTATCAGCATCGTAGATTTGGATGCCGGTAAATCGGTTACCAAAAAAGCACTGGAAATAAAAGGTGAAGTGAGGGACTTGCAAATAATGCCGCAGGGTTTATACTTCCGTACAACAGAACAAATTAATATTCTTGATTTAGAAACAGGAGAGAAATCATGGAAAAAAGGGTTTGCTGTACAGAACTGTTCCGGACAAAATGCCGATGCCAAAACAGGATATGTATTTGCAAAAGGTACAATTTACAAAGTGGATTTTGAAAAAGGTGACCTGGCTGAATGGATAAAGGATATCAGGTTTGATGGGAAGGAAGAAGCCTCGTCTCTACAAATAAGAGAGAATGGAATATTACTTACGTCAGACCAAAATGCCAGGTTGTATGATTATAGTGGCAAACAAGTGTATCATACATTTGAACAACCCCCGGGCCGTACAATGGCAGGTAAATTGGTGAGTGGATTAGGTGCACTTACCTCAGCCGCTATCTCTGCCGGTGAAATGGCTTCAAGCGCGCAAATGAGCTACGCAAAAGGCGCATATGGAAGTACAGATCCGGGATTAGATAATAGTATTAAGAATGCGAATACAAACGCATCCAACTTTGGCGGTGCAGCCGTTGAAAGTTTCAAAAGCATCAGCAAAAGATTCAATGCTACGAAACAAGCAAACAATTATGTTGCAATGCTTACAAATTTTGGCAACTCAAACCAGGCCAAAGATGCAGGCGTAATTATGATCGATAAAACGAATGGCAAAGAATTGAAGAAAATGGTTTTCGGTGATAAAACAGATCCTGATTATAAATTGGATGAATTAGGTCGTGTGGTTTATTATAAAGCAGACGGCAATACGATTTCAGGATTTAGATTTTAGGAAAGTTGAAAGTTGGAGATTTATAATTGGAGGTTGTCTTAAAAAGACGGCCTCTTTTTTTATTATGATGATAAATAAAGTTTATTATAATGATACAGAAACCCTAAAAGAACGGCTTATTTTCAAGTAAGTTTGCAAAAACAAATACTATCCAAATGAATCAGCATTTTTCGACACGCATTGGCCAGGAATTAGAAGAAATAAAAGTAGCCGGACTTTATAAAAATGAAAGAATTATTACGAGTGACCAGGGGGCAGAAATTGAAGTTGGTGGAAAAAAAGTTTTAAATTTTTGTGCCAATAATTACCTCGGCTTATCTGCGCATCCAAAAGTAATAGCAGCAGCAAAAAAAGAAATAGATGAACGTGGATACGGATTAAGCAGTGTACGATTTATATGTGGCACACAGGATATTCACAAAGAATTGGAGAAGAAGATTTCAGAATATTTGGGCACGGAAGACACCATATTATATGCTGCCTGTTTTGATGCCAACGGTGGCGTATTTGAACCATTGTTTGGCGAAGAGGATGGGATCATATCTGACACATTGAATCATGCGAGTATTATTGATGGCGTCCGTTTATGCAAGGCTCAACGTTTCCGTTATGCACACAATGACATGCATGACCTGGAAGAAAAACTGATAGAGACGCAAAATTTACGAAGCAGGATCATTGTTACCGATGGATCATTCAGTATGGATGGCACTATTGCCCAATTAGACAAAATCGTGGAGTTGGCAGAAAAATATGATGCAATTATCATGATCGATGAATGCCATTCCACCGGTTTCATTGGAAAAACAGGAAGGGGAACACACGAATACCGTGGCGTAATGGGGAAAATAGATATTATAACAGGCACGCTGGGTAAGGCTTTGGGTGGTGCAAGTGGCGGATTTACTTCCGGTAAAAAAGAAATTGTAGAAATGCTTCGTCAGCGTAGCAGACCCTATTTGTTTAGCAATACGGTGGCACCAAGTATCGTAGGTGCTTCTATCGCTGTCATAGATATGTTGACGGAAAGTACTGATTTGCGTGATAAATTAGAATACAATACAAAGTATTTCCGTAAAGAGATGACTGAAGCCGGGTTTGACATTAAACCAGGCCACCATCCGATTGTACCGATAATGTTATACGATGCAGTTTTAGCACAAAATTTTGCCGCAAAATTGTTAGATGAAAATATTTATGTGATTGGATTTTTCTTTCCTGTTGTTGCAAAAGGCCAGGCAAGAATTCGTGTACAACTGAGTGCTGCACATGAACAAAAACATTTGAATAAAGCCATTGAGGCGTTTACAAAAGTGGGTAAGGAATTGGGTGTTTTGAAATAAAAAATTATTGAGGAAAAATACCAATATTGGAATGGTTCGTGAAAATACGAAACCATGGCTCATAAAACGATACCAAGGCTTTAAAAATCTTAACCAAGACGCTGACCAATTGAGATTGCGATTTGAATTAATAAACCAATCATGACAGAAAACGAATCTATATTCAAAGCGAAAGCAACTATTAAAAGTGCTGACCTGGAACACAGGAGAAAAATAAATTTTAATATAGGAAAATATACCGCTGCCGTTCCTATGGGAAAGCAGCAATTTTCTGATAATAATCTTGTAAAGGAGAGAGCTAAAAATATAAAATGGCGCGCGATAGAAAACCTGCATGAGCACCTGGAGCAATTTGAAATGCAATTTACTTCCAGGGGAGGAAAAGTATTATGGGCGCAGGATTCACAGGAAGCACTGGAGGCAATATTGACAATATGCAAAGAAAAAAGTTGCCGCTCTATCGTCAAAAGTAAGAGTATGGTAACTGAAGAAATAGACCTGAATGCATTCCTGGAAAAGAACAATATTCAGAGCGTAGAAACTGATCTTGGTGAATACATTCAACAATTAGACGGCGAGCCTCCTTACCACATTGTAACACCTGCAATGCATAAAAGCAAGGAAGATATTGCAAAGCTATTTGCCGATAAATTGGGAACTCCATCAAATTTAACCCCCACAGAACTTACGATTATAGCAAGGCAAAAATTGAGAGAAAAATATATACAGGCGGAAATTGGAATCACCGGTGCAAATTTTCTCATTAGTGACATAGGAGGCATTGCCATCACAGAAAATGAAGGAAATGCAAGATTGAGTACCGCCTGGCCAAAAACGCATATAGTAATTGCCGGCATAGAAAAAATGATCCCCGCTGTGACTGATCTTGCATTGATGTGGCCATTGCTTTCAACCTATGGTACCGGTCAGAAAGTTACCGTTTACAGCTCAATTATATCCGGTCCAAAACAACAGGGTGAGACAGATGGTCCCGATGATATGTATGTTATTCTCCTGGATAATAACCGGACTAATATTTTGGCGAACCCTATTCAACGCGAAAGTTTGTATTGTATTCGTTGCGGTGCTTGTTTAAATGTATGTCCCATCTATAAAAATATAGGAGGCCATTCTTACGGCACTACTTATAGTGGGCCTATTGGTAGTGTTATTACACCAAATATGAACGGATTAGAAGAATTCAAGCACCTTAGTTTTGCGTCTTCATTATGTGGTGCCTGTACAGAAACCTGTCCTGTGAAAATCAGTATACATCAACTATTATTGGCAAACAGGCATGCAAGTGTAGAGGAGGGGATGACCACTTTTTCTGAAAAGATGGCCTGGAAAACTTGGAAGGTTGCTTCTTTAAAAAGAAGCTTAATGAACATTGGATCAGGGAGATTAAAATCAAAAATAGTAAATCTACTCTTTAAAGATTGGGCCAAAGATCACGCCCCATTGCATTTCAGCAAAAAAACTTTTAATCAGATGTGGAAGGAAAAACAAAAATTATAAATTTTACCTGTAATAAATTTTGGAAAAAATCTTTAGAAGCAATTCCTGATTTGACGTCTTTTCAGAATAAAATGATTTTGGACAAGAAAGCTAAATTTACACTAAAACTTTATTCTACAAAAAAATAAAGGTGGCATAAAGCCACCTTCTTCCCTTCAATTCCTTCAGTTTTTCATAGGGAATTATTTCATGATAATAACCACTGGATTAATTGGTTATTTATCTGTACTGTCATGTCCTTCTAATTTTACCAGTTTATTGTAAACACCCAGCAATAAAAACGGTGCAGCCCATTGTCCAACAAAAAGGCTCTTTTTCTTATCAGTAACCTGGAGAACTGCAGATACTATCATTGATCCTAATGCTGCCCACAAAAATAAATCTGATGGTAATTTTGCGGTTTGTTCTTCTATCTTTTTTGCAACTTCGCCTTCACGATGTTCTGTATTTTTTTTAGGATTCATAATTTTAATTTTTTGTTTATAATAAATTTATTTAATCAATTCTTAAGCCAACTTTAATTTTACGTTTAAATTTTAATCATTTTATTTAAACATACCCTTTTAAACCTTTTTTCAACAGTTAAAATGACTCAATCGGCAAAAACATACTCTTTAAATTCTTTATTTGAGTATATAATTACTCAAGAACACTTCCACCATATTGAAAAATTTTAAATAATGATTTGTATTAAGGATATTTTATTTCAATATTTTAAACAGATATTTTTCCTTCCACACCATCATCCATTGTTTTGCCGGACACAACTGATGCTGCAATCTTTAACAATGAAACTACCTTTCCATGTACGGTATCCCAATAATAAGCATTGTCAGGAATTACCTTGATTACTGTAATATTAGGATCTTCTTTTCCTCCCTGGAACCATGCTTTCGCATAGAAACTCCAAAGCTCATCTATCTTTTGCTGGTCAGTAATAATATTCGCTTTGCCACTTACTGACAAAAACTCGCTATCACCCGTTTTAGCATAAATTAGTTGGACCTGGTCATCGGTCTTAATTTCATCATTTTTATTACTTTCCTTACTGCTCATAAACCATAAATTTCCTTCATCATCTACTTCCAGCGTTGCCATTGGCCTTGTTTTAAAAGGAAGATTTTGTACTTCCGTACAAAACATACAAGTTTTGATATCGTCTACCAGTTCCTTGATTTTTTTAATTGCTTCTTCATTGTGAAGATTTTTAGTTTGTCCCATATTTAAAGTTTTTTATAATAATTAAATCCTAAATAGTATGCCAAAATAAAGAAAAGTACCAGTTATAAATATTATTTGGCAGAAATTGCTTGTTTATATATATTTGAGTATAATTAAACAAATGAATACATTTTCAATTTCGGAACTATCACAATATTCAGGAATAAAAGCGCATACGATCAGGATTTGGGAGCAGAGATACAATGCACTCCAGCCGAACCGGACTGAGGGAAATACCAGGTTTTATAGTAATGATCAATTACGAAGACTACTTAACATTGTAAGTCTTTCTGACTCAGATTATAAAGTATCTGAATTGTGTGCAATGCCTGACAAGCAACTTTTCAAACTGATCGATGAATTAAATAACAAAGAAGAAAATAAAAAGGAAAGTTATTTTATCTCTCAACTTGTCAGTGCCGGCATGACTTACGATGAAGCCGCATTTGAAAAAATGTTTTCCTATTGTTTGCTAAGTTTTGGTCTCAAAGAAACTTATATAAAAGTTCTATATCCTCTTTTAGTAAGATTGGGATTTTTATGGGTGAGCGATTCAATACCCCCGCCACATGAACATTTCATCAGTAACCTGATAAAACAAAAATTATTTACTGCAATTGATTCACAACCAGCAGCTAATATGCAATCTGATGCATGGATACTTTTTCTACCGGAAAATGAATTCCATGAAATAGGATTATTATTTGCCAATTATATACTTAAGTCTAACGGAAAAAAAACAATTTATCTTGGCGCTAATCTTCCTTTAGGATCTATAGAAACGCTCATTAATAATAAATCTTCAAATAATATACTGCTATTTTTTGTACATACCAGTCCCCCTGAAGAAATTAAACTTTATCTTACTCAATTAAATCAGGATTATCCTTCGCAAAACATTTTTGTGGCTAGTGATCAAAAGTTTACCACGGAGTTGGGCAAGATCAAGATGGTTAAATATTTGCACTCTGTAGAAGAGTTAGATCAACAACTTTCGAAGGACTAATAACGACATAAATCATTTAAAAATCTCATGACAAAAATTGCAATTATAGGATCAGGGTTCTCTGGATTGAGTGCAGCGGCATATTTGTCAAAGGCAGGTCATGAAGTGCATGTATTCGAAAAAAATAGCACGCCCGGCGGAAGGGCAAGGCAAATAATAACTGATGGTTATGTATTTGACATGGGGCCAAGCTGGTATTGGATGCCCGATGTATTTGAACAGTTTTTTAATGATTTTGGTTATAAAGTCGCTGATTTTTACGAATTGCAATTACTGAATCCTTCTTTCGATGTGGTGTTTGAAAACAAAACCTTAGAAATACCTTCCGGATTTTCAGCTTTGTGCTCCTTATTTGA
The DNA here is from genome assembly GCA_039922615.1 of Ginsengibacter sp. GTDB lineage: Bacteria > Bacteroidota > Bacteroidia > Chitinophagales > Chitinophagaceae > Ginsengibacter. The sequence goes on along the minus strand of JBDTEF010000294.1, from coordinate 6,429 downwards.
ATCCATAGAAAGTGGAAGCAGTGAACAATTGAAGAAGTTTATGAAGGAAGCGAAATATAAGTATGAAACCGGCATGAAAAATTTGTCAAAGATGCCGGGTATCTCTCTTACAGAATTTCTGAATCCGGAATTGATGAAAGGAGTGTTAAGGTTACAGGTATTCTCTTCCTTCAGTAAACATGTACGCAAATATTTTTCTCACCCTTACCTGATTGCGCTAATGGAATTTCCTGTATTATTTTTGGGAGCCATGCCACAGGATACACCGGCACTTTATAGTTTAATGAATTATGCAGGTCTGCAATTGGGAACCTGGTACCCAATGGGTGGCTTTGGTAAAGTAATAGAAGCCATGGTAACTGTGGCTGAATCGTTGAATACTAAATTTCATTTTGACTGTCCTGTGGAAAAAATAATCGTGGAGAATGACCAGGCAACATCTATTATGGTAAATGGTGAACAAATTTATTTTGATGCCATCATTGCTTCGGCAGATTATCATCATGTAGAAGAAAAATTACTTCCACCTATTTACAAAAATTACCCTGAAGAATATTGGGAGAAAAAAACCTTTGCTCCCTCATCGCTTATTTTCTATTTAGGGCTTAATAAAAAAATTACTTCTTTATCGCACCACACCCTTTTTTTCGAGGAAGATTTATTGCAACATTCAGTTGAAATTTATAAAGATCCCAAATGGCCGGACAAACCACTTTTCTATGTTTGCTGCCCTTCAAAAACAGATGATGGAGTAGCTCCGCTAAATCATGAAAATCTTTTTCTGCTGATGCCTATAGCACCGGGCTTGGAAGATAACGATGACCTACGTGAAAAATATTTTGGAATTATGATGGAGAGGTTGCAAAATCATATTGGTGAAGAAATAATTCAGTATATTGACTTCAAGAAAAGTTATTGTGTGAATGATTTTGTGGCGGATTATAATTCTTACAAAGGAAATGCATATGGTCTTGCGAACACATTGAGGCAGACGGCGATCTTAAAACCAAAGATCAGGAACAAAAAAATAAAGAATCTTTTCTATGCCGGCCAGCTTACTGTACCAGGGCCAGGTGTACCACCCTCTTTAATCTCGGGAAAAATAGCAGCAGGAGAATTATTCAAATACCTTAAAAAACAAAAGCATGAAGAACTTGTATGATAATTTATCCGTAGAGGTGAGCAAGCTTACCACAAAAACTTATAGCACAAGCTTTTCGTTAGGCATTTACTTTTTGAACAACAGGCTTCGAAATCCGGTTTATTCAGTCTATGGATTTGTGCGTATTGCAGATGAAATTGTAGATAGTTTTGAAGGATTTGACAGGGCATATCTTTTGAAAAAATTTAAAGAAGAGACATTTGAATCAATTGAAAATAAGATCTCCTTTAACCCTATATTTAATTCCTTTCAACAGGCTGTTCACCAGTATGGTATTGACCTTGAACTAATAGAAACTTTTCTGAAAAGTATGGAAATGGACCTGGAAAAAGTCGACTATACTCATGAAAAATACCAGCAATATATTTTAGGATCTGCAGAGGTCGTTGGGTTAATGTGCTTACATATCTTCACAGAAGGGGATAAAAAATTATACGAGGAATTAAAACCATTTGCGATGAAGCTGGGCGCTGCTTTCCAAAAAGTTAACTTCCTAAGGGATTTAAAGGATGACTACCAGGTCCTGGGAAGAACTTATTTCCCAAATGTGGATATGAATGATTTTAATCTAAGTGTAAAAAGACAAATTGAAGAAGATATTGAGGAGGATTTTAGGATTTCTTTGGAAGGCATTAATAAACTACCTTCCTCATCCCGCGGTGGTGTTTACCTGGCTTATATCTATTATTTGTCTTTATTTAAAAAAATAAAAAAATTACCTGCACACAAAATATTGGAGGAAAGAGTAAGAATTAATAACGGCAAAAAAATAACACTAATGCTCAACAGTTTATTCATCAATAAAATGAACTGGGTATAAAACATCTTTGTATCAATCACTAAAGTAAATTTCGATAATATGAAGAATGAATTAATAATTCTTGTAGATGAAGACGACAACGAAATTGGATTACAGGACAAGCTTTCTGTACACCAGGAAGGATTACTGCACAGGGCTTTTTCTGTTTTCATTTTCAACTCTAATGGTGAATTATTGCTTCAGCAAAGAGCCGATGAAAAATACCATTCCGGGGGATTATGGAGCAATACCTGTTGCAGTCATCCGAATAGCACAGAAAATATAATGGACACAGTATCAAGAAGGTTGCATGAAGAAATGGGAATAGGATCGGATACTCAATTCAAATTTAAATTTATTTATTTCGCCGATTTCGAAAATGGCCTGAAAGAGTATGAAATGGACTACGTATTCTTCGGTAAAAGTGATGAAGCACCAAAGCCTGATCCATCTGAAGTTCAAAATTGGAAACATGTGAGCCTGGATACATTAAATGAAGAAATCAGGTACAATCCCGGAAATTATTCTGCATGGCTAAAGCTATGCCTGCCGCAGGTTGTGAGGCATTATAAACAAAATATCAATCCTTTGTATGAAAATTTATTATTTTAGAGCAAGCCATTTTTTACCAACAGATATCAATACCGCCTGGAATTTTTTTTCCTCGGCGAATAACCTGGCTACCATTACACCTCCGGAACTGGATTTCAAAATTTTAACAGACCTTGGCAATAAAGGAATTTATGAAGGTATGCTTATTGATTATACGGTAAAGCCATTGTTAGGTATACCTTTACATTGGAAAACAGAAATTCAGAAAATTGATAAACCATTTATGTTTATGGATAAACAATTAAAAGGTCCATACAAAATTTGGGAACATACGCATCATTTTACCGAAAAAGAAAATGGTGTATTAATGGAAGATGAAGTAAAATACCAATTACCATTTGGTTTCATTGGTGAAATAGCGCATTCAATCATAGTAAGAAAAAAAATTGAAGGTATTTTTGATTTTAGAAGGAAAACCTTAGACAAAATATTTACAAAAAATGGAAACAATATTAATTAATGCCGGTATCGTAGTGATGGCTTTTATTGGAATGGAAGGTGTAGCATGGCTTGCCCACAAATATATCATGCATGGCGTATTATGGAAACTTCACAAGGATCATCACAAAAAAGAATCAGAAGGATTTATAGAGCACAATGATTTCTTTTTTTTAATTTTTGCGTTACCCGGAATAGCAGCCCTTTTCTTTGGCTTACAGAATGATTATAATTTTCTCTTTTGGATAGGTACAGGTATCACATTATATGGTTTTGCCTATTTTGTAATTCATGATATTTTTATTCACCAGCGTTTTAAATTTCTTAGAAATTCTGATAATAAATATTTTAAAGCGATACGGCGTGCGCATAAAATTCACCACAAACATTTAACGAAAGAAGATGGTGAATGTTTTGGTATGCTATGGGTTCCATTTAAATATTTTATAAACGTGGCGGCAAAAAATCAGCAAACCAGGAAACAAAACCAGCAAATAACAACTAAAAATGAAATCCCTATATCTTCTCGTTGATTTCTTTACAGTGATTGTGTCGATCCTGTTTTCTTTTCACCCTAAAATAAAATTCTATAAAACCTGGGGGCCATTTTTTATCGCTGCTATAACCGTAGGTATCCTATTTGTAATTTGGGATTCAATTTTTACAGGACTTGGCGTTTGGAATTTTAATCCAAAATATGTGACCGGTATATATTTCGCCCGTCTTCCTATTGAAGAAATATTGTTCTTTATTTGCATTCCTTTTTCCTGTGTATTCACTTTTTTCTGCCTGGATAAATTTTACAATCTTAGCTGGAAACGAAAAACAGAAGATATTTTTTGTATCGTTTTTTCAATCACTCTCTTAATATTGGGTTTTATATTCCTGGATAGACTATACACTTCTGTCACCTTTATTTCAACTGCTTTAATTTCCCTTTTTTTACAATTCATTCTTAAAATAAATTGGTTCGGAAAAGCAGTTACCGTATATGCTATCTTGTTAGTTCCTTTTTTTATTGTGAATGGAATCCTTACCGGTACAGGATTAGAAGAACCTGTTGTCAGGTACAATCCTGCTGAAAACTTAAACATTCGCTTATTGACGATTCCTGTGGAAGATGTTTTTTATGGATTTGAAATGATCCTTTTAAATTTATTTATCTATTTAAAATTGACAAAAAACAAATTCATAAATAGAGATCAGAAAGCAGAAAGTAATGTAACAAGGCAAAAAAAATATTATTATGAAAAAGACATTGCAAATAGCTAACGGAATTGCTTTAGTGGCTACTATCATAATGAATTATCTTTCCAATACAGGCGTATTTAACGGGAATGATATGAAAACCCTTTCTGACAAATACCATAATTATTTTACACCAGCCGGATATGCCTTTTCCATATGGGGATTGATTTATATCGGTTTATTAGGTTTTGTCATTTACTCAGGAAGAGGGCTTTTTAAAAAGACGAAGGAAGATTGGCCGGTACTTGAAATCGGTTGGTGGTTTGTGATTTCATGCATTGCTAATTCGATATGGGTGGTTTCATTTTTGTATGATTACATTGGCCTATCTGTACTGGTAATGGCAGTAATGCTGATATCATTGATAAAAATAATCCTCAACACAAGGATGGAATTGGATGATTTGCCACTTAAAAAAATTGCTTTTGTTTGGTGGCCTTTCGCGGCGTATTCCGGCTGGATAAGTGTCGCTTTTATTGCAGACGTCGCTGCATGGTTAACTAAAATAGGCTGGAATGGTTTCGGCATTTCTCAAATTACCTGGACCATTATAATGATATGCATTGCCGGCGCTTTAAATATTCTTATTACCTGGAAAAGAAATCTGCGTGAATTTGGCTTCGTGGGGGTTTGGGCCCTGGTAGCTATTGCAGTTGAGAACTGGGATAAGGAAAAACTGGTTGTTTATGCTGCACTAATCGTCGCCATCATTATTTTTATAAGTTCAGCCATTCATAGTTATCAAAATAGGAAAACCAATCCATTCTTTAAAAGAAAAAGGGTTGCATCCGTAACTGATTAACCTGGCACTTTACAAATAAAATCTTATTCACTTCTAATTGGCAGATTAAATATTAAAGAATGAAAAATCAACAACAGGAAATTAATATTTGCTGGCTAAGAAGAGACCTTAGAATAGAAGATAATACAGCATTGTATCATGCGCTTCACAGTAGCTTTCCTGTTTTGGTGATTTTTATTTATGATACAGCTATTCTTAATCTCCTTACTGAAAAAGAAGATAAACGGGTTGTATTTATCCGTGAGAACCTGGAGAAAATAAACAAAGTTTTACAGAAGAATAAATCATCTCTATATGTCTTACATGACACGCCAATTTATGCTTTCGAAAAAATTTGCAGCCAGTTTGATGTGAAGGAAGTTTTTACCAATCATGATTATGAGCCTTACGCAATAGCAAGGGACTTAGCCATCGAAAAATTTCTATCTGAAAAAAATATTGACTTTCATACCTACAAAGACCAGGTGATTTTCGAGAAATCCGAGGTGATGAAACCAGACGGGAAACCTTACACGATTTATACACCCTATTCCAAAATATGGAAACAAAAATTTAACCAGGAAAAAATAAAATCATTTCCTTCGGAATCTCATTTGTCTCATCTTTTTAAAACAGAACCTTTTCATTTTCTTTCCTTAAAGGAGATAGGATTCAAAGAAGTGGCATCGGGAATTCCTGACCTACATATTGATGAAAACACTATTCGCAATTATAAGGAAACCCGAAATTTCCCGGGAGTCAATGGCACAAGTCATGTAAGCGTTCATTTACGCTTTGGGACAATTAGTGTAAGACATTTGGTTGAGTTGGCTAATAAATGGAATGAAACGTGGTTAAATGAACTAATATGGCGGGAGTTTTTTATGATGATACTTTTTCAATTTCCATCAGTCGTAAATAAAAGTTTCAAAGAGAAATATGACCATATAAAATGGAGAAATAATGAAGACGAATTTGAAAGTTGGTGCAAAGGGGAGACCGGCTACCCAATGGTAGATGCAGGCATGCGTCAATTGAATGAAACCGGCTATATGCATAATCGTGTACGCATGGTTGTTGCCAGCTTTCTTACGAAACATTTATTGATCGATTGGCGTTGGGGCGAAGCTTATTTTGCTGAAAAATTACTCGATTATGAGTTATCCTCTAACAACGGAAATTGGCAATGGGCCGCAGGTTCAGGCTGTGATGCAGCACCTTATTTCCGGATATTTAATCCTTCTGAACAAATCAGGAAATTTGATCCGGAATTGGTTTATATCAAAAAATGGATAACCGATTTTCGACCGGGTTATGTTGAAGAAATAGTCAAACATGATTTCGCCCGCAAAAGAGCATTGGAGGTTTATAAAAAATCACTTCAGGAAA
>JBDTEF010000293.1:0-15846 GCA_039922615.1 Ginsengibacter sp. | reverse complement strand
AGTAAAAAATATTCTTCGTAATTATTTATGTCAATTTTCATTTTAAAGTACATTTTCAGGTTTTACCAAATAACTTTTCAGTTGTATTCTTGCGCGGTGCAGATATACTTTTACCTGGCTGATACTAAGGGCCGTGATCACTGCAATTTCTTCGTATGAATATCCTTCATAATCTTTGAGAAGCACAAGGCTGCGTTGCGTCTCGCTCAATTTATACAATGCTTCATTCAGGATTTTTTTTACCTGGTATTCAGGTTCCCTGGTGTACATTTTTGCATTGCTGAAATCATCTTTCAATGTCACCTTTTTATTCTTCCTGATCAGGTCTATCATCTGGTGATAAGCAACTGTAAATAAAAAAGATTTACTCCGTTCATTTTCCACTTTCTCCCTGTTGATCCATAGTTTTTCAAAGGCCGATTGCACCACATCTTTGGAATCCTCCTCATGCCTCAGGTTTTTCATTATAAACCTGTAGACGTTATCTGCATGCAGGTTTACACATTGGTTATATTCTTTTTCTGTCATTAGTCTCGTGCAATTGAGGATTACTTCCGTGTTATTTAGGGTATTACGAATGGTTTGATTAAAAAGTTACAATAAATTTAAATTTTTGAAAAAATCTTCTTTTCCTCCTGATCTTTAATGATTTAAAATCCGTTTTAGTTCCTTCTTACATCTCATATCTTACATCTCACATCTGACTTCAATTATCAATTAAAAATAAGCGCCCGCCTCCATAGTCTTTTGATAAATACTACAGTCTTTCTCATGTGCGCCGGGCAAATATCCCGTACTCATCAAAAATTCATTTACGATTTCAACACCCGTAAATTTAAACGTCTTTTTAAATATTTCTACCCATTCCTCTTTTGCATTTGGATGAATAAAATCCAGCCATTTTTTAAAGGAACCAAACTCTTGCTGTAGATTCAAAATCACGTTCGCATTGTGAATGGCTGCATTTATCTTTAACCGGTTTCGAATAATTCCGGCATCATTCATTAATCGGTCAAAATCTTTTTCCTGGAATTTGGAAACTTTTTTAATGTTGAAATGTTTGTATGCGATCTTAAATTTTTCCTGTTTTTTTAAAATGGTTTCCCAACTTAATCCCGCCTGGTTTATTTCGAGAATGAGCCTTTCAAAAAGCGCATCATCATCATTAATGGGAAAACCATAATAATTATCATGATAAATACGATGAACATTATTTAAATCCATTGCAAGTACAGCTTTGCAATATGTTGGTTTCTGCATAATAAATTTATGTGCGAAATTAATTTTTAAATTTCTATCAAAAGAAATAGGTTTTAATTGAATTCGTGGTTTAGGTATTTTATTTTTTCCTTTTCATTCTACATTATTGAACTATACCAATCACACAATCTATTATTTTATATCTTTGAAAAGATAGAAATGGAATGACAAGAATTTAGTCGACCGATGGAAAATAAATAATCCATTATCATAGAAATTCTCCTGTCTTTAAAAAAATAAAAATCTTCATTTAATTTTATTACTTCATTTATGAAAAGAGAACTCACTTCCTGGTACAGCCCATCGCTCGACAAAGACATGCCTATAGCGACTTATGGCGATTTTGGTTTTGCACTTTTATTGGTACCTACTGCTGCTGCTGATTATTTAGAATATGAGCGGTTTCAATTAATAGATGCCCTGGAGCCGTACATAAATGCGGGTAAAGTGAAGGTATATTCCGTCAATAGTATCAATAATGAAAGTTGGCTCAACAATAAAATGTTGGGAGAACATAAGGCGATCAGGCACAACCAGTTTAATCAATACATCTATAATGAGGTAGTTCCTTTTATTAAAAACAGCACTTCCCGGGAAACGCCCATCATTACATCGGGCGCAAGTTTCGGCGCATTACATAGTATGAATTTATTTTTAAAACGCCCTGACTTAATCAATGGCGTTATTGCCATGAGTGGTGTGTATGATTTAAATGAATATTCAAAAGGCTTTACTGATGAGCAGGTTTATTATAATTCACCAATGAGTTATTTACCTAATTTAACTGATGAAGTTTATCTAAATAAAATAAGGGCTAGCAATCATATTCACCTGCTTTCCGGAAGTGGTGATTATGAAGATCCTGAAGCTTCCCGTGCTTTTGCCGGTCTATTGTATGATAAAGGAATTAATTATGAGCTTGATATTTGGGGAACTGATATGAAACACGATTGGCCTACCTGGCGCGCAATGTTACCCTATTACCTGGAGTCCAGGTTCTAATTATAATTATTTTAAATTCAATTTTTTTTCGAACGTAAACTGCGGCCATTTATTTTTTCAGCGTCAAAAGATAAAAAGAAATCATTTTCTGAAAATGGAATTATTGATGACATAATAGAAAATTTTTCCTTCATCACCAGGCAGCCTATTTCCTTGGTTCAAAAATATTTGATTAATTTAGAACCCTGATTCTCATTCTCAATAACTCAAATGTTCTCGAAGACTACAGAATACGCTCTAAGAGCAACGATTTTTATTGCGCAAAAAGGAACTCCTGAACGTAAATTAGGTATTGAGGAAATATCATTGGCCATTGATTCCCCAAGACCATTTACAGCAAAAATTTTACAAATGCTTACGAAAGATAACAAGGTGATTTCTTCCGTACGTGGACCTCACGGTGGTTTTTATATGACCGATGCATCAAAATTATTGCCCCTTAAATCAATTATTGATGCGCTGGAGGAACACAGTGTTTTAAAAAAATGTGTACTAGGCCTTAAAAAATGTTCAGAAATTAATCCATGCCCTTTACATGCGGAATATAAAATAATCCGGGAAAGTATGGTTCAATTATTTGAAAACAAAACGATCGGTGAGACTGCATTAAAAACCAATGCCAAAGATATTTTCATCAATAATACACCACTGGATTTGGCCAAAATTTAATGCCTTACTAAGGATGTCCTTCCTTTCTCGCTAGTTCTCCTTCGTCCAAATCTGACTGTTCCTCACGTGGTGTTGCCATTGATGCATCTCTGTTTATATCTTTTTCTGCTTCCTCGTAAGCCTCTTCTACATGTTCATCAGGTTTTTGATTTTTTAAGATTTTTTCTCGGTCTGAAGAATTTTCATTTTTGTCCATGTCTTTATTTTTTGAAAACATAAAACAATAATTATGCTGTTTATTTATATCTTGATTTCTTTGGCCTAATCGGGATTTAAAATGACTCGTTTCAGAATTCCTCTGACAGTTTTATCTTTGAAAGAACAACCATTTAATTCTTCAAATTTCAAATAATAAAATGAGCTTGCTATTAAACAGAAATACTTTTGGTAATGTTATTAATAAGGGAAACGTGTTGTCAAAAACGGAAGCCAATATTTTATTGGATGAATGGGTTTTGAATGAGCGATTAAAATTACACATGAAACAGGTAGGTGGTTTAATGAAGGCCTGGGCTGAAGAAAAAGAACAACTTAGCGCGGAAGATCAATGGCGTTGGGAATTAGCCGGTTTACTACACGATGCTGATTGGGATCAGTGGCCTGATCAGCATTGTATTAAAATAATTGAAGAACTGGAAAACAGGCAGGTAGATCCTGAAATACTTCATGCAATTGCCTCACATGGACCCAATCATTTCGGAGTAATTCCTGAGACCAGGATGGATAAAATGTTATATGCTTTTGATGAATTATCAGGTTTCATACATGCCTATTCATTAATGCGTCCCGAAGGTTATAAAAACATGAATGTGAAAGGGGTGAAGAAGCGGTTGAAGGATAAAGCTTTTGCTGCAAGCGTATCACGGGAAGAGATTGACGATGCTTGCAGACGTGGGGAAGTTTCACTAGAAGATGTGATCGCATTTATTGCAAATCACCAGGGAACTTTAAGATAAAATTTATTACCATCTTATTTTTAGTATGGAATAAAATTTAAGAAAAAATCATTATTAAATAATAATCGAATTAGAGGACAGGTCGCGACCTGTCCCTTCAATAAAAATGTCAAGAAAACTGTTAGTCTTATTCTGTTTACATTTTTGTCGGGCCATGCAATTATTCCAACGGTTAGATTTTTATTACTACGCTTAATATTGAAGAACCAAAGAAACCTTGCCCGTTACTGGTAAATTATAAAATTTAATAAGGATTAATTGGTTCAAATTTCTTTCACCATTACAATCGGGCTTATACCTTGTTAACTTTTTGACTACCTCACTAATTGACATTTTGACTTCTAAAATTCTTAACTAAATTATTTCCAATTCTACCGCCGGATCCCAAAATAGTTTATCAAAATCAACTACCGTATCATTCTCAACTTTTACGTTTTCCTTTAATAATAATTCTTCCATTTCTGTTGGTGTGGCAAAATGAGCTTTACCCGTAAGCATTCCATTTCTGTTCAATACTCTTTGGGCTGGCACCTCAGGCATTGCGCTATGTGCTCCGTTCATTGCCCATCCTACCATTCTAGCTGAGGAGCGCGTACCCAAATAATTAGCAATGGCACCAAAAGAAGTTACGCGACCCTTAGGTATTTGGCGCACTACGGCGTAAACATCTTCAAAAAAACTATATTGTTTATTTATAGACCGCGGTAATTCTTTTCGAATCTCTTTTTTCATGAACTGAAAGATATAAAGATTATTTGCTTTACAATAAAATTGAATGCGTCTTCTATTTTATTCCTTTTCCTTTTCAACCAATCCCTGGTTCAGGAAGTCTGATAATTCTTTTTCTTTGTCAGGAAAGATCCCGGGTAAAGTAAAACAGAGATAAAAAATCGTATTACTTTTAGCAATATCAAGGCTTTCATAGTGGGTTATAATTTTCAGCTCATCACTTACGACTTTCGCTCCGTGCACATTATCAGATTCAGAAATTAATGGTAAATTATACAATTCGATCACTTTTTTTGTAAATAGAAAGAGGTCCGGAGAATCTGTTTTTAAATGAATTTTACCACCTGGTTTTAGAAATTGGTGATATAGTTTTAGAAAAGCAGGATGTGTCAATCTTTTTTTAGCCTTCGAAAATCTTAATTGAGGATCAGGAAAAGTGATCCAGATTTCATCTACCTCGCTATTTTCAAAATATTGGTTGATGCGCACAATCTGTGTACGAAGAAAGGCTGCATTCGCAAGGTTATTTTTTAACGCAAACTGAGCGCCGGCCCATAGTCTGTTACCTTTTATATCCACACCAATAAAATTTTTTCCGGAATATAACTGACTCAGGCCTACTGTATATTCTCCTTTACCACAGGCAAGTTCGAGTACGATCGGATGATCATTTTTAAAAAATGAGTGCCATTTCCCTTTTACATTTTCCGGGTATTCCAATACGTTGGAAAAAGTTTTGATCTCACTAAATCTTTTTAATTTTTTCTGCGCCATACCTTACAAAAATAATCAGCGCTATTTATCCTTAGGTGCTACATCCTTTTAATGCATATAATTTAACATCCATCTTTAAAACATTATTGTAAAAACATGGCATTATATTCCCTCATTATTTGTTTAAAAAAATAAAATGAAAGAAAATCCCAGGCTGGCAGGGCAAACAGTTTTAGTAACCGGAGCGAACAGTGGAATAGGAGAAGCTGTGGCGATAGCAATGGGTGGCGATGGCGCCAATGTAGTTGTCAACTATGTTTCTCATCCCGAAGCCTCTAATTTAGTTGTAAATGAAATTAAAAAGAATGGCAGTGATGCAATCGCCATCAAAGCAGATGTAAGCAATGAAAGTGAGGTTCAGTCTATGTTTCAACAAGCTATTGCTCATTTTGGAACCATTGACATTTTAGTAAATAATGCCGGGTTACAAAAAGATTCCTCATTCGCCGACATGAGTTTGGCCGATTGGCAATTGGTAATAAATGTGAACCTTACAGGACAATTTTTGTGTGCAAGGGAAGCGGTAAAAGAGTTTTTAAAGAGGGGTATTGTAAAAGAAAGAAGTGTGGCGGCGGGGAAAATTATCTGCATGAGCAGCGTTCACCAGGTAATACCGTGGGGAGGACATGTTAATTATGCTGCCAGTAAAGGAGGCATAGAAATGATGATGAAAAGCATGGCACAAGAGTTGGCCCCACAGAAAATCAGGATCAACAGTATTGGACCCGGCGCAATTCAAACACCTATAAATACAGCAGCATGGAGCACTCCTGAAGCTTTAAAAAGTTTACTCACGCTGATCCCTTACGGCAGAATTGGAAAACCTGAAGATATAGGCCAGGTTGCAGTTTGGTTGGCAAGTGATGAATCAGATTACATCACAGGTACCACTATTTTTGTAGATGGCGGTATGTTGCTTTATCCGGGATTTTCAACAAACGGGTAAAAAATTATTCTTTTAAAATACTTATTCATTAATGGAAAATAAAATAACTGCAGAACAGTCACGTCTCGATTACAACGCAAAAAAAAATATTCCCATTGAATTATGGGGACCTTACTTAAGTGAACGTCAGTGGGGAACTGTTCGGGAGGATTATAGCGAGAATGGCGATGCCTGGAATTATTTCCCCCATGATCATGCACGGAGCCGTGTATATCGCTGGGGAGAAGATGGACTTGGCGGAATATCTGATCTGAACCAGCATTTGTGTTTTGGTATTGGTTTATGGAATGGCAAAGATTCAATTTTAAAGGAGAGGCTGTTTGGCTTGTCCAACCCTGAGGGCAATCACGGAGAAGATGTAAAGGAGCTCTATTATTACCTCGATAATATTCCCACACATTATTACATGAAATTTCTTTACAAATACCCACAGGAAGAATATCCTTACGTCGAATTATGTGAAAAAAATAAAGAGAGGGGAAAAGACAAACCTGAATTCGAACTCCTCGATACAGGTATTTTCAATGAGGACAAATATTTCGATGTTTTTATTGAGTATGCTAAAAAAGATAAGGAAGATATTTTAATAAAAATAAACATTGTAAACAGGGGGAAGGAAAAAGCACCGATTACTCTCTTACCGCAACTTTGGTTTTTTAATAACTGGCACTACTCAAAAGATCCTAAAAATAAGCCTTCCATAAAATACCTCGATGATCATTCCATAAAAACAACAAATCCCTCCCTGGGAAATTATTATTTTTATTTTCAACCAACAGATGAAGTATTATTTACAGAAAATGAGACGAATATGGAACGATTGTTCGATCGTCCAAATGAAGCGGCATTTGTAAAAGATGCCTTTCATGATGCCGTCATCAGTGGTAAAAATATAGAAGACTTAAAAAATAAAAAAGAAGGAACGAAATGTGCGCCGGTATATCATTTTGAAATAGAGGGTGGTGATTCGGAGTGTTTATATCTCCGTCTTTGCAGCAAAGAAAAAAAAATCGCTTTTCCGAAAGATTTTGAGAAAATATTTGACCTAAGGAAAGAGGAAGCCGATGAATTTTATAATTCCCTGAATGAGGGAGCAATCACAGAGGACCAAAGAAATATTCAAAGGCAGGCCTTTGCCGGTATGCTTTGGAACAAACAATATTACCATTATGACGTAGAAAGGTGGATTAATACAGATGATGGCATTTCTCCTTTTTATGAAGAGCGTAAAAAAGGTAGAAATTGTGAATGGAAATACCTCAAAAATCAGGATATTTTATCAATGCCCGATAATTGGGAATACCCTTGGTATGCTGCATGGGATACAGCATTTCATTGCATCACACTTGCTGCAATTGATCCTTCTTTTGCCAAACACCAATTGATTTTATTGATGCGGGAATGGTTCATGAGTCCCCAAGGTCAATTACCCGCTTATGAATGGGATTTCAGTGATGTAAATCCTCCTGTGCATGCTTTTGCTGCTTTACAGGTGTATAAAACGGAAAAGAAAATCACAGGAGTTGGAGATATTCTTTTCCTTAAAAAAATATTTCAAAAACTCATTATCAATTTTACCTGGTGGATAAATAGAAAAGATACCAACGGAAATAGCATTTTTGAAGGAGGTTTCCTTGGATTAGATAATATCGGTTTATTTGATCGCAGCAAAAAACTAGCAGATGGAATGATCTTAGAAGAGGCAGATGGTACAAGTGTTATGGGAATGTATGCCCTGGACATGATGAATATTGCCATTGAAATTGCTCTTACAGATATTTCTTTCGAAGATACTGCCACTAAGTTTTATGAGCATTTTGTAATCATTGCAGAAGCTTTGAACCAATTGGGATTATGGAATGAAAAAGACAAGTTTTTTTATGATGTTTTAAAATTGAATAAAGACGATCTTTTCCCTTTAAAAATACGTTCTATCGTTGGATTATCACCTATTTATGCAGTAACAGTAATTGAAGAGGAGGTTTTCCGGAAGTTGCCTGATTTTACTAAAAGAATGAATTGGTTTAAAAGTTACCGCGATGCCAATCACTTGTATCAACCTAGTATTGAAAAGGCAAGTGATGATTCTATTTTACTTTCTTTGGTATCGAAAGAAAAGTTATCCTTACTCCTGGAAAAATTATTGGATGAATCTGAGTTTTTATCAGCCGGCGGTATACGTGCCTTATCAAAATATTATGGTGAACATCCTTATTCTTTAACATCACAAGGAGTTACTTATACAATCCAATATGATCCCGGCGATTCTACTTCAGGTATGTTTGGCGGAAACTCCAACTGGCGGGGACCTGTATGGTTTCCTATTAATTATTTATTAATCAATGCAATAAACAGTTTTGGTTACTTCTATGAAGATGAGTTGATTGTTGAATGTCCCAAAGGGTCCGGGAAGTTTATGGAATTGCAGGAAGTGGGTGCAGAAATTACAAAAAGATTACTATCCATTTTTGAGAAAAATGAAGAAAATGAGAGACCTGTATTTGGGCCTTACAATTGGTTTTACAAAAAAGAAGGTAATAATGATCTTATTCTTTTTCATGAATATTTTCATGGAGATTCAGCACGTGGTCTAGGCGCTTCACACCAGACAGGATGGACAGGACTCATTGCCAATCTGATCATGGACTTGAAAGAAAAGAAGGCATAATCATATCAGCGGGATACTACTTGTTTCATTTTTTCATTTTCACTTTGCAATTCCCTTGATCTGATAAACCAGGCTATGGTAAAAGTTGGAATTAAATCAAGCCCGGGTGAAAGTTCTTCTAAAAATGCAAAAGCTCCACCAAAGAGTCCGAATTTATTTTTACCAAATAAGAAGAAAAAAACAATCCCTGAAACAGGCGCCCAGATAAGATCGAATAATTCACCAAAACCAGGTATAATGTAGCTTGCATAGCCAATCAGGTCAAATATTATACAAGTGGTGAAGGATGGAAGTTTATCTTTTTTCAATATGTTTTTTGATTTAATAGACGCTGTTTGCGCTAAAAACGTTGTAAAGCAGATTTATAATTCCATTTTTTATCTGTTAACTTATTGTTTTTTTCTTGATAAGAACCTTAAATGACGTAATTTTGCACCCCTAATAAAAAATCGGGTAATATTATATACCCAAAGGTTAAAACAATTTATGGAAATAAGAAACATTGCAATTATTGCCCACGTTGATCATGGTAAAACTACTTTGGTTGATAAAATATTACACAGTACAAACATTTTTAGAGAAAACCAGGAATCAGGCGAACTGATAATGGATAACAACGATCTGGAAAGAGAGCGAGGTATTACTATTTTTAGTAAGAACATTTCTGTAATGTACAAAGGAGTAAAAATTAATGTAATTGATACGCCCGGCCATAGTGATTTCGGTGGTGAGGTAGAGCGAGTATTAAAAATGGCGGATGGCGTTGTATTGCTGGTAGATGCTTTTGAAGGTCCAATGCCGCAGACTCGTTTTGTGTTACAAAAAGCGCTTCAATTAGGTCTTCGGCCAATTGTAGTTATTAATAAAGTTGACAAACCAAACTGTCGCCCTGATGAAGTGCATGATGCAGTATTTGAATTGTTTTTTAATTTAGATGCTACTGAAGAGCAGTTGGATTTTGCAACAATATATGGTTCAAGCAAGCAAGGTTGGATGAACACAACACTTGAACAAACTGATAATATATTTCCTTTACTGGATACTGTGGTTGCAAAAGTACCACCGCCATCACATGCAGAAGGAACGTTACAGATGCAAATCACCTCTCTCGATTATTCATCCTTTTTAGGAAGAATCGCAGTAGGAAAAGTGGCAAGAGGAACTATTAAAGAAAGCCAGAATCTTTCATTAATGAAATTGGATGGCACTGTACAAAAAACCAAGGTAAAAGAATTGTATGTATTTGAAGGCCTGGGCAAAAAGAAAGTGAGTGAAGTAAGTGCAGGTGATATTTGCGCAGTTGTAGGAGTGGAAGGATTCAACATCGGCGAAACACTTGCTGATTATGATAATCCGGAAGCATTACCAGTAATAAGCGTAGATGAGCCAACGATGAATATGCAGTTTAGCATTAATAATTCTCCTTTCTTTGGCAAAGATGGCAAGTTTGTTACTTCCCGTCATTTGAAGGATAGGTTGGAAAAAGAATTGGAAAAAAATCTGGCTTTACGCGTAAGTCCAACAGACAGTGCTGAAAAATTCATGGTATATGGCCGCGGAATTTTGCATTTAAGTATATTAGTAGAAACCATGCGTAGGGAAGGGTATGAAATTACTATTGGCCAGCCACAGGTAATCACTAAAATGATTGATGGTAAAAGAAATGAGCCATTTGAAAACCTGGTTGTAGATGTTCCTTCAGAATATAGTGGCCGCGTAATAGACCTTGTAACTCAACGCAAAGGCGAAATGCTTATCATGGAAAGTAAAGGCGAAATGCAGCATTTAGAATTTGAAATACCTTCAAGAGGTTTAATTGGTTTACGTTCTAATATGCTGACCAATACTGCCGGCGAAGCAGTAATGGCACATAGATTCCTTGAGTACAAACCATGGAAAGGATATATTCCGGGAAGAAGTAATGGTGTATTGATTTCTAAAAACCAGGATAAAACGACAGGATATTCAATCGATAAATTACAGGATAGAGGAAGATTTTTTGTAGATCCGGGAGAAGAAGTTTACACAGGTCAAATAATTGCTGAGCATATCAAACCAGGAGACCTGGTAGTAAATGCAACAGAGCCTAAAAAACTTACGAATCACCGTGCAAGTGGTGCAGATGATGCTTCCCGTATTGCGCCAAAGACTCAGATGAGCCTGGAAGAGTGCATGGAATACATACAGCAAGATGAGTGTATAGAAATTACACCAAAAATAATCCGTATGCGCAAAGTAATTCTAAACGAAGATGACAGAAAAAAAGTGCAGAAATTACAAGGTGCTGAAGCGTAGAATTAAGTGTTAAATGATTAAATTATGATCCAGTCAAATTTTCTGACTGGATCTTTTTTTATAGCGGAGGTAAAGAAAAAACTAATGAGAAATAAATAGTAAGGAGTTTGAATTTGAATTTTATTGAGTGACTTAGCTCAAGCCTAATAACTACAACCTAATAACTCATTCCTAAAAATAAGAAGGCCCCTGTAGAAACAGGGGCCGTTTACCAAAACTAACTGCTTATGAGAAATTTGAATTTTATTGTTTGTGTGCTTTCTTTAAATATGTCAATATATATGCCAAAACAGAAGTTATTGTATTCTTAATCGATAATTTTTTTACTTTTTTTCTTAAAGAATTATTAATTAATGAAAAAACTTAATTGACAAGATTGAATGAAATTGAAAATTCGACTGGATAATCTCTTATTTCCTAATTTCTACTATAAAATACTATAAAAAGATCGTAGAATCCTTTTTCTGTGTATATTATTTCACCACTGCTAAATGTATGTGTATTTTTATGCGCTCAAATTTATTACATCGCATTAGGTTGCGTCATTTTTTCGGCATTTTCTGCAAACTGTAATGCATCTATAAATTCCTGGATCTCTCCATTGAGTACATTCTCTAGGTTATAAACTGTCAACCCAATTCTGTGATCGGTTACTCTCCCCTGGGGATAATTGTAAGTTCTTATTTTAGCTGATCTGTCGCCCGAACTAACTAACGTTTTGCGATGCCGTGATATTTCTTCTTCCTGTTTTCTCACTTCTTCTTCATACAATTTAGTTCGCATCATGCCCATAGCTTTTTCACGATTACCAAGCTGGCTTCTTTCTGTCTGGCAAACAATTACCAGTCCTGTCTTTATATGAGTTAATTGTACTTTTGTCTCTACTTTGTTTACATTCTGGCCACCAGCTCCTCCACTCCTGGAGGTTTCCATTTTTACATCACTATCTCTTAATTCAACATCTACCTCTTCGGCCTCAGGCATTACCGCAACCGTGGCTGCACTTGTATGCACGCGGCCACTGGATTCAGTATCAGGAACACGTTGTACCCGATGAACACCACTTTCAAATTTTAATATTCCGTAGACATCATCGCCTGTCACTTCTATCTGTACTTCTTTATATCCACCCACCGTTCCTTCACTTTCACTTAACAATGCCGTCCTCCATCCCCTGTTTTCACAATATTTCAGGTACATTCTCATCAGGTTTCCTGCAAAAAGGGAAGCCTCATCTCCGCCAGTACCTGCCCTGATTTCTAAAATACAATTTTTGTCATCCAGAGGGTCTTTAGGTATCAACATATTTCTTATTTCCTTCTCACTATTTTCCTTTAACTCTTCTAATCCTGGCAGCTCTTCCTTTGCCATACCACGCATTTCTACATCATCGCTGTTTAATACCTCTTTATTGAATTCAATATCATCAAGTATTTTGGCGTACCTATTCCTGGCATCTACTATTTTACCCAGATCCCGGTATTCCTTACTCAGTTGTTTATATCTTTTATTATCATTAACTATGTCGGGGTTAGACAATGCTACACCCAATTCTTCATACCTGGCTTTTATGGCCTCTAATTTTTCTAGCATATATTTATTGTGTCTTTTGAGAAAATAAGCATTTTCGCAGAATTTTTTACTTATTTCTCCTGATATCGGCCACAAAATTAAAGTAAACATGCTTACAAGACATTGTAAAATTGAAACAGGATCACTTATTTTGATGAATCAATCATTTAATCTGTAAATAATCTAGTAATGCCTTACAAGTTGACAAGTTATTAGGTAGTTTTGATCATTGGAAAATCTGGTGTCATTCTAAAAAATCACCCCGATTACCTCAAATTTTTTAATTGCTACGTTTGCACCTATTTTAGAACGAATGAAAATCACTGACCACATCAAAGAGGCGAAGAAAACCTTAATTTCTTTTGAAATATTACCGCCGTTAAAAGGAAAAACGATTGAATCTATTTATAATAATTTAGATCCTTTAATGGCCTTTAAGCCTTCGTTTATCAATGTTACTTATCATAGAAGCGAGCAGGTCTTCAAAAAGCGCGCTGATGGCAGTTTTGAACGAGTAGAAATTCGAAAGCGCCCGGGAACTGTTGGTATTTGTGCAGCTATAATGAATCATTATAAAATTGATGCTGTTCCTCATTTGATTTGTGGAGGTTTTAATTTACAGGAAACAGAAAATGCCTTGATTGACCTTAATTTTTTAGGTATTGATAATGTGCTTTTATTAAGAGGTGATGCCTCTAAAAATGAAGCGGTTTTTGAACCTGAACCAAATGGACATGCTTATGCCATAGACCTTTTGAAACAAGCTGTGAACTTAAATAACGGTATTTATTTAGAAGATGATATCAGGGATGGTTACAAAACAACATTTTGCATAGGTGTAGCAGGCTATCCTGAAAAGCATTTTGAATCACCCAATCTTCAAAGTGATATTCAATATTTAAAAAAGAAAGTCGATGCCGGTGCTGATTATATCACCACACAAATGTTTTTTGACAACGCTAAGTATTTTGAGTTTGTCGCGAATTGTCGGGAAGCCGGTATAGATGTGCCCATCATACCCGGATTGAAACCTATTACTACTAAGAAACAACTTTCAGTACTCCCCAGAACTTTTCACGTGGATATACCCACCCAATTAAGCAATGAAATAATGAAGTGCAGAACTGATGCAGATGTAGCAATTGTGGGCCAGGAATGGCTATTGCATCAAGCACGCGAACTAAAAGAGCATAATGTTCCTATCTTACATTTTTACACGTTAGGCAAGCCGGAAATTGTAGCAAATGTGGTGAAGGATATAGTATGATCAAATTCATTTTAATAGAAAAGCCGTCTCAAAAAATTTTTTAAGACGGCTTTTCTTGATTTATGTAGATTATCTTGACAATGGAACTCCTAAAGAGACACTAAGTGTGCGATATTTATTCTTGGCATCTTTGTTATTGTCGGTCTGCAATGAATTAATTTTAGCAAGACCAAAGCCATAATTTGCTTTTATCATTAATTTACCAAGGTCGATACCCGCACCTACATTTAGACCGAAATCAAATCTTTTTAATTTGTCGTAAGCGGCACCTTCACCATCAGAAGTAAGCGGATTATCATTTGTAAATTTGATTGAGCTTGATCTTGTAGTGGAATTGCCTTCAATATTTGTCTCCACTTTATTCTTCCCGGCTATTCCTACTGCTGCATAAGGACCGAAATTAAAAAATACATTTCTACCATTAGTTGTTTGAGCACCCAATGGAACTTTAAGTACCAAATTTGCAGGAATCTCCAGGTAAAGTGGATTAAATTTATTCACAACAAAGTTTTTACTGTGATCAGATGAAGCGTATAATGAAGACTTCGAGCCTCTGCCATCTAACAATAAACCTGTTTCAAATGCCAATACCGGTGTAATATTAAATCTATCCAATAAACCGACATTAAATGTGGTCAGCATATTATTGTCGTCTGTAGCTCCACCTGCTGATTTAGTGATATTTGCAAGATTTAAACCGCCCTGTACGTATACCTGGGAAGTGGCGGTAGTATATATTCCGGCGAATAGTAATAAAGTCAATAATTTTTTCATTTTAAATTTATTCAGTGTTTTCATAAAATTAATTTTTGTGATTTCTTGCAGATTTTCAAATACTTTGCCAGAAACGATAAAAACTTAATTTACCCTTGCATTATCTACAATTCACCTTCAGAGTTTTCTTTTTATTAACCTTTCAATGTAATTTATTGGCAGGACAAAAAAAAAGCACCAATAAATTGGTACTTTATACTATCATTAAAAAAGATCTATCTTGATTCGGCTACAACTTCCGTTACTTCGGGAATCATTCTTTTCATCATACCTTCTATACCAGCTTTCAAAGTAATCATTGAAGAAGGGCATCCACTGCAACTTCCCTGCATCATTAAATTTACCACGCCATCTTCATAACTTAAAAATTGAATAGCACCACCATCCATTTCAACGGCAGGTTTTACATAATTCTCCAATAACTCCTTAATTCTTTTTACTACATCCTGATCATCTGCATGTACCACATTTGTGCTTTCTGTTTTTCGCTTGGCCAGTTGTTCCTCATTTACAATCACATTACCTTCTTCCAAAAATTCTTTCAGGAATTGCTTAATAGATGGAATTACATCCTGCCAATCTTCTGTGTCATCTGTTTTTGTGAGCGTAACAAAATTGCTCGCAATAAATACAGATTTTATAAATGGAAAGGCAAATAATTGAATGGCCAAAGGTGATGCTGCTGCTGTCTCTTCATTTTGAAAGTCTACACTTTTCCCTGGGTACAGAAGTTTATTAGCTACAAACTTCATTGTTTCCGGATTTGGTGTCATTTCAGTATAAATACTTATAACCGGATTTCCTGTTTTGATCATAAAAATAATTAAGGCACAAATTTACGAAAGAATTTTCTCTAAGTCAAAGGATAGGTTGTTAAGGTTAATTCTATTCAATTATTTTTTCTTATTTCAAAAACATTTTTTCAATTTTGAAT
>JBDTEF010000292.1:0-12866 GCA_039922615.1 Ginsengibacter sp. | reverse complement strand
GATTCGAAAGACAAAAGATTGCGAAGCAGTATATTGGTAGAAAGCAGCACTACTTCAATTGTCGTAGATACCACCCCGGATTTCAGGACTCAGATGCTTAGAGAGAATGTAACCAAGCTCGATGCCATTTTATTTACTCATCCACATAAAGATCATGTTGCCGGTATGGATGACATTCGTGCCTTCACGTATTTCCAGGACAGGGCAATGGATGTATATGCAAATGAACTCACACAGGAAGCACTTCGAAGAGATTTCTTTTACATTTTTGCACAGGAAAAATATCCCGGTATTGCCAGTGTAAATATGCATACCGTTAGGCATGAATCTTTTATAGTAGGGGATATATTGGTCACTCCCATTTGGGTGCTTCATTTAAAAATGCCTGTAGTTGGATACCGGTTTGGTGACTTTACCTACATTACTGATGCCAACAAAATAGAGAAATCAGAAAAAGATAAAATTAGGGGAAGCAAAATTTTAGTAATAAATGGCTTGCGAAAAAAGGAACACATTTCTCATTTCAATTTACAAGAGGCAATCGACCTTTCTAGGGAATTACAAATTCCTGAAACTTATATTACGCACATAAGCCACCAAATGGGAAAGCATGAAGAGGTTAGCCTGGAATTGCCATCGCATATACATTTTAGTTTTGATGGTCTTCAGCTGAAAGTGTAATTACATTTATAAAAGTGCTATATTTAGATTGACTTAAACGCTTGCTTTTTCAAACTCCATTTAAACATTGATTATGTGGAAGCAGTTTATCAATGAATATTTTGTATTCACACGGAAAGAAAGACGTGGTATCATCTTTATTATATTATTAATCGTTACGGTTTCTATTTTCCCATTCATCTATTCTTATTTTTACCACGAAAAGATAACTTCTCCCAATAAATTTAAAGAAGAGATTGCTGCATTAAAAATTGATTCTGCAAAAGCGAAGACATATGGTAAGTATGTTCAAAACGAATATTACAACGATTATACGCCTTATAAGAAACGCGAAACCATTAAGGCAGTATCTTTCCAGTTTGATCCAAACACTGCAACAATAGAAGAATGGGTAAAATTAGGAATCAGAGAAAAGATTGCCCAAAATATTCAGAAATATATTTCAAAAGGCGGGAAATTTTATAAACCGGAAGATTTAAAGAAAATCTGGGGCATTCCGAAACAAGACGTTGATAGATTAATTCCGTTTGTAACTATAGCAGCCATACCTAAAAACTATCCAAAATTTGAAAAGTCAGCATATGCTGACAATTATAAACCGCGGGTTATTTCAATTGTAAATATAAATAGCGGAGATACAGCTGCATTTATTTCCTTGCCGGGAATCGGATCTAAGCTCTCACAAAGAATTATTTCTTTTAGGGATAAGTTAGGTGGCTTTCATTCGGTAGATCAGGTAGCAGAAACCTACCTTCTGCCAGATTCCACTTTTCAAAAGATAAGACCCTATCTTACTTTAGATAATGCCAATGTCAAAAAAATAAATATCAACCTGGCTACGATTGATGAAATGAAAATCCATCCCTATATTCGTTACCAGGTTGCGAATGCAATTTTTAATTATAGAAACCAACATGGCAATTTTAATTCTATAGAAGAAGTAAAAAAGATTATGATCATCACTGATGATATATTTGATAAAATGGCGCCTTACCTGGCGGTTAAGTGAGACTGTACCTCAATTCTAATTCCAATTGATCCATTTTTTTATCCACGAAATGACCGTTTTCTCACCTGCATTTTTCTCTGACGCCCTAAAAAGGTTTATATTGCAACCCTAAATATTTTTTATGGATTTTACGGTAAGTGAATTGACAACACAGGTGGCGCAAACAGCAAAAGATTTTGCCATACAACATATAAAACCACATTTGATGGTTTGGGATGAATCGCAGGAATTCCCTGTAGAAGTTTTCAAAGAAATGGGTAAACTGGGGTTAATGGGTGTACTTGTTCCGGAAAAATACGGTGGATCCGGCCTGGATTATTTTCAATATAGTGCCATCATTCAGGAAATAGCAAAAGTTTGTGGGTCAATAGGATTATCCCTGGCTGCACACAACTCTTTATGTACAGGACACATTCTGGCTTTTGGAAGTGAAGAACAAAAAAAGGAATATTTGCCCAAATTAGCAAGTGGAGAATTTATTGGTGCCTGGGGACTTACAGAAGCAAATACCGGAAGTGATGCCGGCAATATGCAATGTATAGCTGTAAAGGATGGCAATGAATGGGTAATTAACGGAACAAAGAATTGGATCACTCATGGTATTAGCGGCGATGTAGCTGTAGTTATTTGCAGAACAGGAGAACCCCGTGCAAAAAATAATTCTACTGCCTTTATTATTTCCAGGGGAACGAAGGGTTTTACAGGAGGTAAAAAGGAAAATAAATTAGGAATGCGTGCGAGTGAAACAGCAGAAATGATCTTTACTGATTGTCGTGTGCCTGCATCAGCTATAATGGGAGAAGTGGGAGAAGGATTTAAACAAGCCATGAAAGTATTAGATGGCGGCCGAATATCTATAGCAGCACTCGGATTGGGTATTGCCAAAGGCGCCTATGAAGCCTCTTTGCAATATGCGAAGGAAAGGCAGCAATTTGGAAAACCTATTGCTGAGTTCCAGGGTATATCTTTTAAACTGGCAGATATGGCTACAGAAATAATGGCTGCTGAATTATTGATTGACCAGGCCTGTGATTTAAAGAACCGTCATGAAAAAATGACCAAGGAATCAGCTATGGCAAAATATTATTCAAGTGAAGTCGCAGTAAGGGTTTCAACAGATGCTGTTCAGATTTTTGGCGGATATGGATATACAAAAGATTTCCCTGTAGAAAAATTTTATAGAGACAGTAAATTGTGTACTATTGGAGAAGGCACCAGTGAAATACAAAAAATTGTAATAGCGCGAGAGGTGCTGAAGTAGATCATTTGGTAGTTTTAATCTGCCACGAGAAAGAATGTTTTATCTTCTAAAATCGGGTAATAGAAATAAAAAAACCGGAAAATCTTTCCGGTTTTTTTATTATTTGAAAACGAATTATTTGTTTTCTCCAAATAAGCCACCCAATTCTTTTTTTGCAAAATCTTCAATTTTTTGCCCTGTGGCTCCCGGCACATAATCAGATATTTTATCTAACATTGATCCTTGCTCTGCAACATTTGTTGTAACATCTCCAGGAGTAGTACCAGGTGCTGAAGGTGTAGTGCCCGATTGAAAAAGATTGTCAATAGCGCCACTCACCATAGGAAATTTCTCTTTGATATATCCCGTGATGGTACCAAGTATTCCCTGGGACTGTTGTGGAGAAAGTCCGTGATCCTCCTGTAATTTTTTTATTAATTCTTCCATAAATTTTATTGTTTTTTTGAATGAAATATAATTCAAATGTAAGCTTAATGACTATTAAGCAAGTTAATAATGATAAAAATAACTTTTTAGAAAGAATGGTTTCAGACTGTAACACCGCATCGTTTTTAATACATTTGCGGCTATCTTTTAAAAAATTAAATCCAGGTAAAATGTGGAATATTTCTATGAGAATGATTTCTTTTCTGCTATTAAATACTTTTCTAATCTGCATTCCTAAAAAATCAAGTGCCCAGGATGCAATCGTGGATGAGCTAAAAAAGGTAGCCACCCGTAAAGTGGAAAAACCAAAGTTTGATAGTGGAGAAGTATGGAAGACATCTGTCATTTTTAATTTAAATGTGGGGCAGGGAAGTCAAAGTAACTGGGCGGCAGGCGGAGATGCATTTTCTTTTTCCATTGGTTCCTACCTTGGCTTGATGGGCCTTTACAAAAATGACCGTTATAGCTGGGAAAATACGCTAGATCTCAATTACGGAATGGTAAATACCACATCTCTTGGTACCCGAAAAAATGATGATAGAATTGATCTTTTGTCCAAGATAGGTTACCAGTTGCAACCAAAATTAAATTTGACAGGCCTGTTTAATTTTCATTCTCAGTTTTCCAAAGGATATAATTATATCAGTAAGAATGAAAAAGAACTCTTATCAGATTTCATGTCTCCCGGTTATTTTCTTTTAAGCATTGGTCTTGATTATAAACCAACGGAAGGTTTATCGATTTTTCTTTCACCTGTCACTGCCAGATGGACGATTGTAAATGATGACAGCCTTGCCGCAAAAGGTGCTTATGGCGTAGATTCATCTGAACATGTTAAAAGATCTTTTGGTGCCTTTGCAACAATTAGCTATGTGAAAGATATTACTAAAACTATTAAATATGATGGCAGGGTAGACCTTTTTTCCAATTATGAACACAATCCGCAAAATGTTGATATAATGTTTAAAAATCGATTTACCGGAAAGTTTTCGAAATTTTTAGCGGTTAGTATAGGATTAGATTTAATTTATGATGATGATATTAGATTGTTTGGACCTGAAAATAATTCGCCTGCATTACAATTAAAGTCAATCCTTGCAGTTGGCCTTACACTTAAATTTTAAAGGCCTTGCTACTTGTTATTTTTATCTATTTTTATTATTGAAGAGATTATATAATTTGAATTCCATCTCAATTACCGAATGAATGCCCACACCTGTAGAAATATTAAAAAAATTTTGGGGTTATGATCAATTCCGGCCACTTCAGGAGGAAATAATTGAATCTATATTGGCTGGTAATGATGCCCTTGCTTTATTGCCGACAGGAGGTGGAAAATCACTTTGCTTTCAAATACCTGCGCTGGTGAATGATGGCATCTGTTTGGTGATAAGTCCTCTGATCGCCCTTATGAAAGACCAGGTACAAAACTTAAAGAATAGGGGTATTCCTGCACTTTCCATTTATTCAGGGATGAGTTTTACTGAAGTAAATAATACGTTGAAAAATGCAGCGTATGGCAATTTTAAATTTTTATACGTCTCGCCGGAACGATTAGAAACAGATCTTTTTCTTGAATTTCTTACCATCATAAAAGTAAATCTCATTGCAGTAGATGAGGCGCATTGTATTTCTCAATGGGGATATGATTTCCGGCCGCCTTATTTAAGAATTGCTGCGATAAGAAGCTATTTCCCCAATGTGCCTGTTTTGGCACTTACTGCTTCCGCGACGCTGGAGGTACAGCGAGACATTTGTGCTAAACTGGAATTTAAACCGGGATTTAGATCATTTCAACAATCATTTGAAAGGGCTAATCTTTCCTATAGTCTTTTTGAGCTTACTTCAAAGCAAAATAAATTAGTCGATATTTTACAAAAGGTCAACGGTACAGGCATTGTATATTGTAAAACAAGAAAAAGAACGAAGGAGATTTCAGAACTCCTGATCCTGAATGGCATCAATGCAGATTTTTACCATGCAGGGCTTTTAAATGATGAACGAAGCAGGAAACAGGAAGAATGGATAAATAATAAAATCAGGATTATCTGCTGTACCAATGCATTTGGGATGGGTATTGATAAGCCTGATGTACGCGTGGTTGTACATTATGATTCGCCGGATGCCCTGGAAAATTATTACCAGGAGGCTGGACGTGCAGGAAGGGATGGAAAAAAATCATATGCTGTATTATTTTATAATGAACAGGAAATCGCTGACCTTAAAAGGCAATCAGCTATTAAGTTTCCTCCACTGGAAATGATACGCAAAGTATACGGTTCTTTGTGTAATTTTTTTCAACTGGCATCTGGAGTTGGAGAAGGTCTTTCTTTCGATTTTGATATTAATTTATTTGTAAAAAATTTTAAGTTGGAGGCTTTCGTTGTCAATTCTGTCTTGAAAATATTGGAGCAGGAAGAAAGAATTACATACAGCGAGCAGTTCTTTTCACCATCAACTGTGGTTTTTACTACTGACCGCGCCGAACTTGAAATACTGGAAAAAGAAAACCCTCAGATGGATGTAGTCATAAAAGGGTTATTAAGGTCCTATGATGGAATTTTTGATTATCCATCTGCTATTAACGAAAACCAGTTATCAAAATTTATTTCGATAAAAAAAGAAAATTTGATAGCAATTCTCAATCAGTTAAATGGAATGGGCATGATTGAATATGCACCACAAAAAGAGAAACCCCAAGTAATTTTTTTAGAGAATAGAGTGCCGGCAAATGAATTGACAATAAATGAAAAAAACATTCTGAAAAGAAAAGAGGCTTATGAAAAAAGATTAAAGGCAATGCTTAATTTTATGCAGGATCATTTGCGTTGCCGCAGTGAAATGATTGGTGCCTATTTCAATGACCACCAAATAAAACCATGTGGTATTTGTGATAATTGTCTTCATTTAAAAAAGGTGATTGTAAGTAATAAAGAATTTGAACTGATTTCTTTTAAAATTAAACAAGCCATTAGTCAGGAACCGCTACTTTTTTCAGAATTAAAAAAACAACTTTCTTCTGTTAACCAAAGTAAAGTCTGGAAAGTATTTCATTTTTTATTAGATGAAAACATGGTAAAAACGAACAAGGACGGTAAAATTTTGCTGCACGTAAAAAGGTAGCCTGTTATGTACTAAATGAGTCATCATAGTATCCCGGTTTTATTGAAGAAGATTTTGTAGTTCCTGTAATAATTTCTGGAATATGAATTGCAGGATATTGGTTATTAAAATCCAACGTTGATTCATCATCATATATCCTTTAACCGAACCTAACTCATATGAATATTCTTAAATTAAAATACTTTTTTAAAATTAAATGGATCTTTTTATTAACCTCCTTAATCTTAGTCACATTTGCTGGCGCCCAGGATATTGCTCCGCAAAAGTCAAAAAGTGATTTAAAATATGATAGTCTTATTGCGCTTGGAGATAAGCAATTGAACGAGGCATCGATGGATGCAGCCTTAAAAGCATATTCCAAAGCCTTAAACTTAAAACCAGCGGAAAGTTATCCTGCTACACAGATTCAATTTATACAGGAACAACTGGACTATTTGCAAACGCAAAATTCCCGGGAGAAGGTATCTAATAACATTCCGGTAACTTCTTCCTTCCAAAAATTAATTGAAACTGCAGATAGTGCCGTTAGTGAAAAAAGATATAGGGCAGCTCAACAAGCTTATGCAGAGGCCTTGACAATTGATCCTGAAAACAAATATGCATTGCAGCGATTAAAAATTGCAACGCATCAGCTGGCATTGCAAACAACTATAAAAGATTCTACCTCCTTTCTGCCGCCAACGGAAGAATTACGAAATATAATGAACAGTAAATTTATTTGGCAAAAGGAATCAATCCCATATAGTGCGGAAGAACTAAAGATGAATTTCCCCGGCATTGATTTCTACCATGCACCTGCGGCGCAACAGTTTAATACAACATCTGTATTAAATAAAGATCATTCAAGGATACTGAATGAATTAATTGTTTCCAATCCAAAAATGGCTTTCTCTTCAACTGACCAGGATATTCATCTTATAAATACAGATATTAGTTTTTATGACTCATTGGTATATGTAAAAATGATTTTGCAGAATGATTCACCAAAAGATTTCCTCACTGGTGTCATGTTATTGACATGGCAGAGACCCAATAAAGAGCCTATAAAACTGTATCCTCTTTATCTATATCCTGAACAATTTCCTATCGTAAAGCCAGGAAATCAAACGGTACTTATTTACGTTTGTAAGCCTTATGTAGTTTCTATTTATGACTATGTAAATTTCGACTTAACAGACAGATTGGATAAAATTCATCTCCAGGTAAAAATTCCGGGATCAGGATGGAATAATTCTGACTACTATAAGTATTTTATTAAAACAGTTGATGATAGAGATAACATACTCTTGAATCAGCCTGATTAATCCATCAGTTGGGGAAAACATATTAATTGAACTTTATTTTCAAATAATCAAAATGACAAATTCCTATTTGGAAAGTGCAAAAAAACAATTTGAGTATTACAAAATTCTTGGAGAAAAAACTTTCGGGCAGCTTTCTGACGAACAGTTATTTTGGCAATACAATGAAAATAGTAATAGCATTGGTACAATTGTGAAGCATCTATGGGGAAATATGCTTTCCCGTTGGACGGATTTTTTGACAAGTGATGGAGAAAAAGATTGGCGGAAAAGGGATGAAGAGTTTTACAACGATATTAAGGATAAAGAAGAATTGTTAAGCAAGTGGAATGAAGGTTGGTCATGTTTTTTTAGGGAAATAAATCTATTAACTGAAAATGATTTAGAAAAGGAAATTTTTATTCGTAACCAGGGTCATACTGTTGTAGAAGCCATCAACCGGCAATTGGCCCATTATTCATACCACGTTGGGCAAATTGTATTTATTGGAAAACTGCTTTGTGATGAAAAATGGGTTTCACTTTCGGTTCCAAAAGGAAACTCAAAAGATTATAATAATGAGAAATTTTCAAGACCGAAACACAAGCAACATTTTACAGACGAATATTTAAACAAAACAAATAAATAATTTTGATTGTCAATTGCCAAAATGCTTACCTGGTATGCGTTTAGCCTATACATTTATTGTTAAGGATTCAATCTATTTTAATTCTTTCTTCATGAACGATATTTTAACTTAATAATGAATAAAGTATTACCTGTAAAAACTAAATTCACTGAATGAAATTTTGGTTGATATTCTTCTTTTTACTTCCTGGCTCAATATTTTCTCAAAAAACATATTCATATAAGAACCTGGTGATGGAAGGCGGTGGTGTGCGTGGTCTTGCTTATGCAGGCGCTTTGGAAGTTTTAGAGAAAAAAAATATTTTAGAAAACATCGAAAATGTGGCTGGTTCTTCTGCAGGCGCTATTGCAGGTTTGATGGTTGCCCTAAATTATAATTCATTTGAAATTGATTCTGTTTTACAAGGATTAAAAATTCAGGAGTTCAATGATGGTAAATTTTTTGCCGGAGAAATCCGTCGGATCAAAAATGAATATGGTGTTTTTAAAGGAGATAAATTTGACAATTGGCTGGGTAATCTGATTGCCAATAAAACCGGAAATGCTGATATTACTTTTGCCGGGTTAAATGAACTTCATCTTACAAATAAAGGTTTTAGAAATTTCTTCTGTACTGGTACGAATGTGAGCCAGCAAAGGTTTGAAATATTATCATACAAAACCTCGCCACAGATGAAATTAAGAACTGCAGTGCATATAAGCAGTACTATTCCTTTTTATTTTGTTCCTGTTGCCATAAATAAAATGTGGAATGAAGTTTCCCTGGAAGATACTTCCCAGGCAAGTGACCTTTACGTAGATGGCGGCATGCTTTGTAACTTTCCGATTAACCTATTTGATTCATGCATTTCAGGCGGAGATCCGTTTAATTGTAGCAATCTTGTTTATAATTCAGAAACATTGGGTTTAAAACTGGAGCGTGGTGCCCAGGTAGAACAATTTGAAAAAAATAATACAGCCATTGCGCCTTACAAGATAAATTCTATCCAGCAATATTTTGGTGCCGTAATGAATCTTATGATGGAGAAATTAAATCGTATTTCACCCACATTAGACAATGAAAAGGGAAGAACAATTTACATTAGTTATGGAGATATTTCCGGCCGACCAAGGAAGATGACTGTCAAGGAAAAAAAGATGCTTCATGCCAATGGAATTGCAGCAGCTCAACATTTTTTTGATAATAAAGATAAATTTTAACGAAAGAGTTTTTATGTGTAGCCAATAAATTTTTTGCCTACTAATATTGAAAACATTAAAATGAAATATCAGATTTGAAAAATACCTTTTATTGGCTCAAACGAAGTTGTCATCCCTCTATTAACCTGTTAGCATTTCTTTTATTATTTTCAGTCTCGATTCCTAAAACAACCATTGCATTTAGAAAAATAGAATTACAACCATGGATACCATTCCAAAAAATTATCTTGCCCTGGGAGATTCCTATACAATAGGTGAATCTGTCACAGTCTCCGAAAGATTTCCTGTGCAAACAGTAGAAATGTTGCGCAATAAGGACATGCTAATAAATAATGCTGACATCATCGCGACAACCGGCTGGACAACACATGACCTTATAAATGCCTTAAATGTGCCACCACCATTGCCGGTTTATGATATTGTTACACTTTTAATTGGTGTCAACAATCAGTACCAGGGGAAAAAAATCGACGATTATCAAAAAGAATTTTCAGAATTATTATTACATGCCATTCAATTGGCAGGAGGAAACGCACGCCACGTAATCGTTTTATCAATACCTGATTATAGTGTGACACCATTTGCTTCCTCATCAGACAAGAATAAAATAGCGAAAGAAATAGATGAATTCAATGCAGTGAATAAAATTATCACCTTAAAGAATGACGTCAATTACATTGATATTACGGCTATTTCACGCGAAGTTCCCAATGAACATTCCCTGGTAGCAAATGATGGCTTACATCCTTCGCCAACACAATATACAAGGTGGTCGGACTTATTGAGTAAAATGATCATTACTATTTTTACAAATGAAACAGGCGATTAATAATTCTTATTAGATCGTGTTTCGGATAGTTCTTCATTTCGCAATTTTATATTCTTTTAATTTGTAAAGACGACATTAATAAGCTGCTATCTTTACGCTTAACTAAAATCGAATTGGAAGGATATCATCCTTTTCAATTAAAAGATGTAATTTGAAGTTTTTTCAGAGCAAAAAAAAGCACACATTTGCACATATAACCAAGCGTAAAGAATGTCAAAAAAAATCTATGCTTCTCTTTGTACTAAAAAGGCCAACGGTAAGAAATCTTTTGCCGTGTTGATAGACCCCGATAGTGTAGATGATGGTAAAATGGAGAAAATAATAACGCTTGCAGTAGCTGCAAAGGTGGATTATTTTTTAGTTGGTGGAAGCCTCGTTATTACGGGCTACCTGGATAAATGTGTGCAATATATTAAAGCCAGTTGTGACATTCCTGTTTTACTTTTCCCGGGTAGTTCTACCCAGGTTTCTAAATACGCAGATGCACTTTTATACCTTTCATTGATAAGTGGTAGAAACCCTGAATTATTAATTGGTCAGCACGTTGTTAGCGCACCAGCCATCAGGCAAACCGGTCTTGAAATAATGAGTACCGGCTATATGGTAATAGATGGAGGAGCTCCGACAACTGTATCTTATATTTCCAACGCGACTGCTTTGCCGGCGGACAAAAATGATATCGCCATGTGTACAGCAATGGCAGGCGAAATGTTGGGAATGAAAATAATTTATATGGATGCAGGAAGTGGTGCCAAGCGGCCAATTACGGAAAGTATGATAGAAAGAGTCGCCCGCAATATTGAAGTTCCTTTATTTATAGGAGGCGGCATTACCAATCCTGAAAAAGCTTATTTGAATTGCAAAGCTGGTGCGGATGTAATCGTTGTGGGCAATGCAATTGAGAAAGATGAATCGCTGATCATGGAACTATCCAGTGCTGTGCATTCTGTTGCGCTGAATGTTTAAAAAATGTGACCATTAAAATTCAAGAAATAATAACTCTATTCTTCTGACCAAGTATTTTAGTCCCTGCTCACCTCAGGGATCACCGGCAAACTTTCATTTCCACTTTCATTTACCGATTGAACAGCAAAGAAATAATTGTCTTTAGAATAAGGTAGTGTTATTGAAAGATCTGTTGTGAAAATCTTTTTTTGCCATACAGGCGATGAGGTTTCTCTCATTAAAATATAATATCCTTTTACCTTTCCAGAGTTCGGAGCAGTCCAGGATAGTAATGTATTATTCGACAAATTTTTCACCAGGATTTTTACATTTTGCGGCATGGATGGTGCTTTGGCAAGATTGGCTAATGTAGATAAATTCATCGCAGTATTTTTTCTCAAATACTCAAAATCGATGTGTTCCGGAAGATCGCCATATTTAATGCCATTTTCTTCTCTTACATCCTGGTGTTGACGTGTAAAGTTTTCATTCATTTCTGTGATTCTTACCGCTGTAAATCCATTGTGTAAATAAGGAAGATGATCGCCACCTCTTAGAAAACGATCGCTGCGATATTCCAATTCTACAGTCAGGTGATCTACATATCTTTCAGCTGTTTCTTTTACATATCTCGCTAATTGCCTGGATTTTCCATCATTTTCCAACCCTAGCGCAATGATCTTTTTGATATTTTTTTCGGTTTCAAAAGAAGGGATGCCTTCACTAAATACCCTCACTTTTGTGTTGTTAATGATGTTCGTTTGGTTACTGTTATTACTTCCCATAATATCATTATTCAAAACTGCTTCAATATTCCAGTTCTCACTTTTTGCTTTATCGGCCATGAAAGTAGAACCTAATAATCCCTGTTCTTCCCCGCTCACTGCTACGAAAATAATGGTCGCCGGAAAGGAATGCCTGCTCATAATCCTGGCGCATTCTATCACTGCTGAAGTGCCACTGCCATCATCATTTGCACCGGGCGCAATACCAATTCCATCCATCACACTAGTCCGCATATTATCGAGGTGACCACTGATGATAAAAATTCTTTTATCATTCGGATCAACACCTTTCAAAGTGGCTAATACATTGCCTACCAGCGTTGGTTTATCTACTCTTTTGCCGTTTGGTTGAATGGTAGTTGTATCAATAAATGCCGTCATTCTACCGCCTGAATTCTTCGCAAATTCATTGAACTTCTGAAGCACATAATTTCTCGCTGCACCGATACCTTTTTTGGGATCAGTTTGCGTGCTAAGCGTATTTCTTGTACCAAAAGCAACCAAAGTATAGATGTAAGATTGTAATGAATCTGCCGAGACTTCATTCACCATTTTTTCAATCTCACCATCTCTTTGAATAATGGTTTGAGAAAAAACATTTTGAGAAAATAATACAATGGAGATTAAAATGATTTGCTTCATAAAATAAATTGAATGACTTTAAAAGTAATTTATTTTT
>JBDTEF010000291.1:0-5555 GCA_039922615.1 Ginsengibacter sp. | reverse complement strand
TAGAAAAATGTTAACTGTCTATTCAAAGTAGTTTAAAAAATTTTAGCAAATTCCGTTTTACCAAAAAGAAAATTAAATATGCCTGTTTTTTGATCAAGCCAAGAATTATACTAATCTTTTTCTCTTTTCTTCTTCTCTTTTCTTAAAATAAAATATTCCTATCACACCGATGATCACAAATGATGCAGAAATTAATTCGGCTTGTGTAGGATGGATCCCGAAAATTGAATAAGTGGTATTTACCCGAATTGTCTCAACAAGAAATCTTTCAATACCATTGAAAATTAAATAAATACAAAACATTACACCCGGCACTTTGATTTTCTTTCGAATAGCCCATAAAATACCGAATAGTATAAAACAAGCTACAATTTCATAAAAAGGTGTCGGAAAAACCGGCTGAGGTAAGGCCCTCGCATATTTACCTTCACTTCCCGGTATTAGCACACCATCGTCAATTACATTGTGCGGATAAGTATAGGCAAACATCCACGTTGGTAAAAATCCGGGGCCTGCAAAACTTTTATGATGAACTTTATCCAAAGAGGGAGATATACGATCGCTCACATAAGTCATCTTCCCTGCGGAATCAGACACTGTTCCTCTCAAATAATAAGAGGAATCCTGTTGCAATTTTTGTTGAAACTCTCCCGGTTTAGCCAGCACTGCATGGCCGGGCCTGTCGCTGATATAGGCACTATTGTAAATACCCCAATCTCCATCTCCTGCCACCTGGCAACCCATTCTACCAATCGCATAGGCAATCATTAGAGTTGGCCCTGCTGCATCAATGAGATGCAACACGCCTATATTCTTTTTACGTGCATAAATAATAATGGCAATGGCGGCAAAAATAAGTCCACCATAAAAAGTGAGTCCACTTGGTGCCAATAAGTTTGCGATAGGATTTTGAATAAATCTATCCCAATTTTCGAGATTATCGAATACTTTGGCGCCAATAATACCAAAGATCAAAGCCATGATCACGATATCTCCTACTCTATCATGTGGCCATATGCGCACTACTCTTCTTTCCGGCTTCGCAAGCTTTTGTTTATTTTTTTCTCTAAATTTTAAAAAGGCAAGCAAGGCCCCGACTATTAAGCCACCAATAATACTGCCTTGCAAAGAAAATATATATTCCTGCAGGTCTATTCCTTGTTGACGACTAGCGATGAATGCACCCAGCAATTTATAACCAAATACAAATCCGATAAATCCATTTATAAATAACTCAATAAAACTCACTGGTTTACCGGTTGTAATGGTCTCCTCTGAAGGCAATAAAAGGTTGTGCTTTTCTTTTCGTTTGAGCTCCAGGGTAAGTACCCATGCTGAGATAATAAAGGCCAATGCTACAAAAATTCCGAAAGTATAAAATATTTTAAAAGCATTAATTTCTACGCCAAACCAATCCTTAAGCGCATAATACAAATTTGGATACATAGCAATGGTTTACAAAAAAGAAGAAACGATCTTTATTGGGATATATAAAAATAAAAACCTTCGTAAAAATAGAAGGTTTTTATAAGAAATTGAATTATTTATTAGCAATATTCATCGAAAGCAGCGACCAGGTTATCAGAAATCATCTGTGCTGTATGGCCTTCAATATTATGCCTTTCTAATAAGTGCACTAATTTACCATCTTTAAATAATGCGATTGCTGGTGAAGATGGAGGATAAGGCAATAGATGCTCCCTTATTTTGTCCACGGCATCATAATCAAATCCTGCAAATCCTGTTGCTAAATTTTCAGGTTTTTTGCTGCTCATTTCAACTGCTCTTAAAACACCCGGGCGGGCAGAGCCTGCCGAACATCCACAAACTGAATTAATCACTACTAAAGTAGTTCCACTTTGAGAAACTGCATTTTCTGCTTCCTGTGCTGTTGTAAGGTCTGAAAAACCTTTTTGTGTCAACTCCTGTTTCATGGGAGTTACTATTTGTTCTGGATACATAATCTATACTTTTTTAAGGTGCAAATTTACTAAGAATATAGCATAAAGCGGTATTTTAATTTGGCTTGCTCCTGAACTTATGTCATGAAATTGTAAAGGTTTTTGACAGGATGACGCTTTAATTCATTAAAACTTGGGTTGGTATCTAAATTGTTCAGCCATTGTTGAAATATTTAAAACTAAAAAATAAAAAAATAAAACTATGACTACATTAAGATTTAATCAGCCAAATTTAAGAACCATTGATAGCTTTTTGGACAGTCTGATCAATGAAAACCGTTCAAATCCTAAACCTTCCGGCTTTCAATTTCCAGCCGTAAATATCATTGAAAGTAATCATGAATACCAAATAGAAATGAATGCGCCGGGAAGAAAAAAGGAAGACTTTAAAATTTCAGTTGATAAAAACATTTTGACTATTTCTTACTCGACTAAAGTTGAGGAGAATAAGGAGGAGAAGAAAGAAGATAGTAGAAAGTATATCAAACAGGAATTTATCAGCAAAGATTTTAAAAGGTCATTCACTTTGGATGAAAAGATTGATGCAGAGAAAATCGCTGCAAAATACGACGATGGAATTCTGTATTTGACCCTTCCTAAAAAAGAAGAGGTGAAAATACTTCCTAAAGAAATTGCGGTTAACTAAGGTTAAGTAATGTTGATTGACAATTGATCATTAAACCTTCCTTTAAAAAGGAGGGTTTTTGTTTTTATTCCTGGATGGTGAAAATAAGTGAATTGTTTTTAACTTAATTTACAAGAAGCTATTGGTTGATATGGCCAAGCAATTTTCTAAAATAGGCAAATTGAAATATTTTAAAGGAAGAATCTATACTAATATTTAAATCAATATACATAGAATGAATATTACCTTGTACCACAAAAAAAATTTACCTCGAAGCCAAGAAGAGTACAAAGAGAGAATACTTCGCATTTTACTATCAATAAGTAAATTAAAAGAATTTTATTTATAGCCCAGGATCTTCAACATGCTTTGGGCACTTTGCTCTTTTGCATATAAATAGTCTATTAATTTACCCTCTTTATCATAATCAAGAATTATGTATTTTGGTGATGGGATCATACAATGTTTGATTCCACCATAGCCACTTATTTGATCCTGGTAGGCGCCTGTATGAAAAAAACCAACATATAACGGTTCAGTTCCGTCAGTTTTGGGCAGAAAAACTTCGTTTATATGTTCTTCAGAATCATAATAATCATGGCTATCACAGGTAATTCCACCAAGTGTAACACGCTGGTATTCCTGGTTCCATTTATTAATTGGAAGCATCAGGAATTTTTCCCCTATTCCCCATGTGTCGGGTAAGGTGGTAATGAATGAAGAATCAATCATGTACCAGGTTTCCCGGTCATTTTGTTTTTTTTCACCAATGATACTGTAAATGTGTCCCATACTCTCTCCTACTGTATAGCTACCAAATTCTGTAAAGATATTGGGCATCGGAACTTTAGTTTTTTTACAGGCAACTTTGATATTTCTAACGATCTCATTGATCATAAACTGGTAATCGTACTCAAACCCCAGGGAATGTTTTATAGGAAAACCGCCACCAATATTAATTGAATCTAATTCCGGGCATATTTTTCTAAGCTGGCAATATAAATTGATCACCTTATTTAGTTCACTCCAATAATAGACATCATCTTTGATACCCTTATTTAAAAAGATATGGAGCATTTTTAATTGAAACTTATGTTCATTACCTTCTATTTCGTCAACATAAAATTCCAGGATATCCTTCACGTTTATGCCTAATCTTGAGGTGTAGAAAGGAAAACTAGGCTCTTCTTCAGCCGCCACCCTTATTCCAATGTTGAATGGGACGCGCACAGATTTACTATAAGCTTTTAATTCATCTTTATTATCAAGGATTGGGATTACATTTTTCCAACCGGTATTCAACAGGCGGGCAATACGACTTGTATAAGGTTTTTGTTTATAACCATTACAAATGATAAACATGTCTTTATTTAATTTCTTGGCTTCGTACAATTTTTGGATAATTTCAATATCATACGCGTAAGAAGTTTCCAGGTGGACACCATGTTCCAGTGCTTCTTCTATCACGAAAGAAAAATGGGAACTTTTAGTACAGTAACAATAATTATACTGCCCTTCGTATTTATGCTTTTTGAAAGCATTTTCAAACATCCTTTTCGCCTTTTCTATCTGCATACCGATCTTGGGCAAAAATGTAAACTTCAGAGGTGTTCCATATTTATCAATCAGGGCTTTAATATCCACATCATTATATTGAAGATATCCGTCTTTCAATTTATAATCTTCTTGTGGAAAATTGAATGTTTGTTGTACGAGGTCGTTATATGTATTATTCATTTAAAAAAATAGCTCTTTTAATTTTTTTTACAAATTTAAAAGAAATGACAGTATTCATTCAATAAAAAATCACTTGTTGTTATAATAGAACTATCACTGACTATTTTTTAGCAATACAATATGAATTATACAAAGCATTGAGGAAAGATTAATTTATAGATTTTATAAAATTATACGATAGAATTATTAAAAAATAATTTACCCAAACTATTCGCTTTATAATTTTAGTTGAATTCCTTCAATTTCCTGTCTTGGAATAAAAAAAAGATATGTTAGCCCGCGATTTTATGCTGTACTATCTATGATGCCTGTATTTTCTATTACGATTCAGTCTAAAAATTCGCTCATCAATTGCTCTGTGGTTTTTTTCTATTGAAATAATATTTACAATTTTATTAAAGGTTATATTTCATTTACTGCCAGGCATAAAAAAACCGCTCCAGATTTTGAAGCGGTTAAATATTTTAACCTGGATTATTTTACTGAAAGAATCAAAGTTTTAAAACTTTCTGGTTCATTCATTGCCATATCAGCAAGAATTTTCCTGTTCAAGCCGATTTCTTTTTCGTTTAATTTATGGATAAACTGGCTGTAAGTCATTCCTTCTTCTCTTACTGCAGCGTTGATACGAGCGATCCAAAGCGCGCGATACTCACGTTTTTTCAATTTACGACCTACATAACTGTAAGTCATACCTTTTTCCATTACGTTTTTCGCAACCGTATAAACGTTTTTCCTTTTACCGTAATAACCTTTAGCGGCTTTAAGTATTCTTTTTCTCCTTGCCCTGGATGCTACTGCATTTGATGAACGTGGCATATTTTATTGTGTTTTAAAATTTCAGAATGGTTTTTTTTTGAACCATTCTCAAAAAGTTGTGTAAATTAAATTTCTTACTGCTTTTTTAGATAAAATCCTTTGAACCAAGATCCTGGGATAATTATCTCATTCCCAACATACGCAAAACACGAGGGCGTTCAGTGTCTTTTACGACACCTTTTTTGCGCATGTTCCGTTTGCGTTTGGTAGATTTTTTTGTAAGAATGTGTCTTTTAAAAGCTTTCTGAAAAGTAATTTCACCAGTACCGGTTACTTTAAAGCGCTTCTTTGCGCTGGAGTTTGTTTTTACCTTTGGCATTAATATTATTTTATTTTTACACCCTTGCCGGCGTTCCGAACAGACGGAAACTTATGGAGCCATGTGGGTAATATGTTTTTAGAATCCTATTCAG
>JBDTEF010000290.1:0-2912 GCA_039922615.1 Ginsengibacter sp. | reverse complement strand
TTAACAATAGCAAGCCCAAAATTCCTCCGGCAGTCATTAGTCCCCAGAAATAAGCAACTGCCTTGGCAC
This sequence comes from Ginsengibacter sp., assembly GCA_039922615.1. Classification (GTDB taxonomy): domain Bacteria; phylum Bacteroidota; class Bacteroidia; order Chitinophagales; family Chitinophagaceae; genus Ginsengibacter. The sequence goes on along the minus strand of JBDTEF010000290.1, from coordinate 2,843 downwards.
CAATCGTTTGCGGATCATATTGGTGATATTCATACAAGTATTGAGATATCCAGTTGGCTACACCCTGCTCTGTACCTACATAACAAAATATACCAATGAAAAAAAGCAAAACAATCGGTTTTTTAAGGAGGTCAAGGTGAATTTGCATAGCACCTGCTTTCTCATCTTTATTCAATTCAACTTTTGGAAAACGTGACACGAGAATAACGACAACCATTACCAGGCTGATAACTGCGAATAACCAATAAAGGGATATCCAGGGAAGGCTTTGCGGTACAATTGAAGAAAAGATATTTTGCACAGGATCCTTGCTATTCGTTTCAGCAAGGTTGAGTACAAGGTAGGAATAAACCAATGGGCTGATAAAGGAAGCAAGACCAAAAATTAATTGTGCCAACACTGAATTAAACGCATAATGCTCTTCGCCTCCGGACGTACGAAGTAATGGGTTGATCACTACCTGCAACATGGCCATACCACATCCGATTAAAAATAAAGAGACAACAGCAGTAAGATAATTGGGAAATAGTGCAAGCAGCAAAGCGCCTGCAAAAGAAACGACAAAAGCAGCCGTCATTACTTTCTTTTCCTTATATTTTTCATTGAGCATACCCGCAGGGATTGACATTACACCATAAGCAATAAAGAAGGCAAATGGTAATACTGCTACAAGAGTAAGGCTTAAGTGAAATCCCTTAATAATATCCGGAACAAGCGGCCCAATGATATTCGACAGAAAGGAAATTACAAAGAAAATCAGCATGATAAGGCCAACGATGTAATAATTTCTTTTGGATTTAGTTGTGGTTTTTAGCATCAAAATTTTTTATAAAAATTAATAATCATTTAGATTGTTCTTGTCAAATTCATCCTTAAAATAAATTCCAAAATTTTGTAAAGCTATTATTTACAGTTTGTTACATAAGGTGCATGAAAGGCCTTCTTAATTGGTTAAGAATAAGTTAACACCAAATCAAAAATAATTAAAAGGAATGTAACAAAGAGAAAAATTTAACCAGCAACTTTCGCAAATTTGATCATTGATATTGAAATCTTATGATGTTATTAGTCATTACTTATTCTCCGTGCATTTTCACTACATTAAAAAATATTTTCAATGAATGATACAAATTGCTTTCGTATTATGAATAAAAATGGATTATCGAAACTTAGGTTGAAAAAAATTTTGGTATTGCTGCCTGATCGTGGCGTTTTGAAATAATATCCTTAAGGGATTTAAAGGTGAACTGAATTAGCTACCTAAAAAAATAGGTAGATCTTCCAGACTGCAGCGATTCAAATTTAAACGGGATTATTTTTCGCGGGGAAAGACGCTTTTGAAAATCTTAATATCTTCAAAATTTCTTTGATAGGGTTTTATTCGAATGTTTCGTGTTGATTGGATTGTTGTTTATAAAAAAATTTCTCCTTTATAACATAATGAAAAGAACATGGCATTCAGTTTTTTTCTAATATTCCTATCAACTTTTACAGGTCAAAAAACTAAAAATAATAAATTATTTATTGCAGTAAATTACCAATTGTTCAAATATATGAACTGTTTTAATAATTAATTATTTGAAACCGGGGTTTTTAATCTACATTATTTAACCTCAATTACCTTAACTCCTTTCCAAAAAGCTACTCTATCTTTTATTTTTTCATATCCATTTTTCGGATTTGGGTAATACCATGCTGCATCCTTGTTACTTTCACCATTCACCACTAAAGTTTTGTAGGATGCTTCACCTTTATGCGGACAGGTAGAATGATGATCTGAATTTTCGAAAAATTCTTTTTTTATACTTTCAGAAGGGAAATAATGGTTGCCTTCCACTTGAATTGTTTCATTACTTTCTGCAAGTATTTGGTCTTTCCATAGTGCTTTTACGCTCATAATAGTGATTTAAATTGATGAAAAATATGTATCAATGTGTTGCAATGCAATTACTAAGCCCTTCTAAAGGGATTAAGATATAATTTCAATAAAATTAATTTTTTAAGTGGTAAAAAAATTAATCATCATAAGATAATTTTACAAAAAGCAAGCATCGTGGCGGCAGCTTTAAGGAAATCAATTTGTCGGAGCCAACGAAAATATTACGATAACCACGTTATTAAAAGCCAATTACTTCAATAGAAAACTTGGTTATTTTGAAGGGGAAATGATGGTAAAACGCATGGTGATAGTGTAACTAAAGGAAATAAAGCACAACAATTATTAAGGAGATGGCTTACCATAGGTTTGTAACCAAACCCTTGTAGTACCGAAATTACTAATCCGGACTATGTAAAAATTATCAAAATCGTCTTCAGGTATGGCAGGCACCGCTTTCCCACTTAAACCTTGTACAATATCAGGAACAGTATTAGAATGACCAATCACCAGTACATTTTTACCCTTAATTTTTTTCAGCCGCGCTACCAGACCTGCGGTGGTATCCGGAGCATATATTATGAAAGGAAGCACTTTGGCGGTAGCTGTTGATTGTGCTGTCTGCTGTGTTCTGAGGTAGGTAGAAACATAAATTAAATCAATTTTTTTTGACAAAAGTTTTTCCCTCAAATCGTCTGCTCTTTTGAATCCGGCACCGGACAATGGCGTGTTATTACTGTTATTCAATCGCTCAGCATGTCTTACAACATAATAGTAGCTGGAAGAGCAGGAACAAAAAAGTGTAATAATGGCTATAAAAAAAAATCTTTTTTTCATAGTTAGGAAATTGTAAAATTTAATCCAAATATATTTATTTATAACATACTACAACAAAATCAATTCTTTTTTGGAAACAAATTTATATAGCAACAGGAAAGGTGGAATCATTTTCTTACCACTATTAATA
>JBDTEF010000289.1:0-8249 GCA_039922615.1 Ginsengibacter sp. | reverse complement strand
ACATTTGACCAGGCTTTACAAGGACGCGCAGCCGGTGTGCAGGTTACACAATTATCCGGAAAGCCAGGTGCTGAAACTTCAATAAGAATTAGGGGAACCAGTTCTATTAATGCAGGAAATGAACCTTTGTATGTCGTAGATGGAATGTTGATAAGCAGTGATGGCGCAGACATTAGTACTGGTGTAACCCGTGGTCCGCGAATTGGTGCCCTGGCTTCCATTAATCCAAATGATATTGAATCTATAGAAATTTTAAAAGATGCTTCGGCTACTGCCATTTATGGTTCCAGGGGTGCAAATGGTGTAGTGCTGATCACTACTAAAAGAGGGCGTGCAGGAAAAGGATCTGTCAACTTTGATAGTTATTATGGCTTGCAGGAAATTTCACATAAAGTAAATGTATTAGACGCAGAACAATTTGCCAACCTGGTAAATGATGCTAAACTCAACGCCAATGCAACCCCAATCTATGTAAATCCAAAAAACCTGGGAAAAGGTACTGACTGGCAAAATGAATTATTAAGAACCGCACCCATGGCGAGTTACCAGCTTTCTTTTTCCGGCGGTGATGAGAAAACAAAATATGCTATATCCGGTGGTTATTTTACACAGGATGGCATTATATTAAATTCTGATTTTAAAAGATATTCCTTTAGAACCAATCTTGACCGTGAGGTAACTAAAAAATTGACAATTGGAAACAGCCTTTCTTTTTCCAAAGTTTCTTCTTCCGGGGTTTTGACAAATTCGGGTACGATTGTACCGGGAGTTACCACATCAGCACTACTCTTCAACCCGATTTTGCCTGTGTATGATTCTACCGTAAATGGTGGATACACCTATGAAAATGATAGGGGAAAAGTTTTGGGAAATCCCATAGCTGAAGCAAGAGAATATAATTCTTTCAGTACCATTGCCCGGCTTATTGGAAATTTTTATGCAAAATATAAAATATCAGAAGGCCTGGAATTCAAAACCAGTTTTGGCATTGATCAGATAACATCAAAAGAAAGCGCTTTTGGACCTAATTTTTTAAAAAGAACTGAAGCCAGTAAAGGTGAGGCATCCATCGGCGATGTAAATGCACTTACCTGGTTAAATGAGAATACACTTACACTAAACAAAAAAATCCGCGGTGATGACAGGTTGAATGTACTGGCTGGTTACACAATCCAAAAATTTAATAACGAAAGTATGTTTATGTATGCTTTCGACTTCCCTGATAACCGCACGGGCTATCATAATATTGCGGCAGGATTAAATCCGCAAAAGCCTTCAAACGGAGAATCGCAATGGACATTGGTTTCTTACCTCGCAAGGGTCAATTATACTTTCAACAACAAATATTTATTTACACTCACAGGTCGTATTGATGGTTCTTCAAAGTTTGCAGATGGTAAAAAATATGGCTATTTTCCTTCGGGCGCATTCGCCTGGAGAGTGTCAGATGAAAAATTCATGCAGGATGTAAAATCAATTTCCGACCTCAAATTCAGGGTAAGTTATGGCGTGATTGGTAACCAAAATATTGCGCCTTATCAATCACTCGCATTGATTGGCCCTTATAGTGAAGGAGTTTTTAATGGTACTGAAGTCTATACCGGAAGGGAACCATTGAGTTATGTAAACAAAGATTTGAAATGGGAAAGTACCAGGCAATTTGATGTAGGTGTAGATGCCTCTTTTTTTAATAGCCGCTTAACGTTAACGGCAGATTATTACCAGAAGAAAACCTATGATCTGCTGCTCTCCTCTCCTATACCGTTTACCTCTGGCTTTAGCTCCACCTTATTAAATATTGGAAATATCGTCAATAAAGGATTTGATTTTGACATCCGTTCCATCAATACCAAAGGTGCTTTGGACTGGACTACTTCGTTGAATATTTCTGTCAATAGAAATAAAGTAACCAACCTTGCCAATAATAACACAGATATTTTATTTGCAGGAAGTTTACTTCGGGTTGGTCAACCTGTTGGAACCTTTTATGGATATATCTTTGATGGCATTTTTCAATCTGATAAGGAAGCTTCCTCCAGTCCTGTTCTAAAAGGCCAGGAAGCTACTTCCTCAAACCCTGCATCGAGAGCGAAGGCGGGTGATAGAAAATACCGCGATATTAATAATGATGGGGTTATTGATGAAAAAGACAGGACAATAATCGGCAGTGCACAACCTGATTACACGTGGGGATTAAATAACACGATTTCTTATAAAAATATTGATTTTAGCTTTTTCTTCCAGGGATCACAAGGTAATAAAATGGCCAATCTCAATTCCTATGACCTGCTAAATTTCAATGGCCAGGCGAACGTGCTAAAAGAGGGTGGTTTAAACAGGTGGACGCCGGAAAATCCAGGTAATAAATACCCAAGAGCCTTATCAGCCGGCAGTCTTGACCAGGGAGTTTTTTCTTCAGCCATTGTAGAAGATGCTTCTTATGTGAGGTTAAAAAATGTAACACTGGCCTATAATTTACCCGACAAACTGGTTAAAAGAACCACCTTAAATAATATCAGGATTTATGCAAGTGCTACCAATTTATGGACAAGTACAAAATATTCGGGGTACGATCCGGAAGCCAATACTTTTGGACAAAATAGTTTTGTTGTGGGATTTGACCTGGGAGGTTACCCAATGGCAAAAACATATGTTCTTGGAATCAATATCGGTTTCTAATTTATTAAAAAACACCTTATTAAAATTATAGACATGCACATTCATTCAAATTATATAAAAACACTGGGAATAATGGCAATTCTTGCTTTCACAATGCCCTCCTGTAAAAAGTTTTTAGAAGAAAATCCAAAAAATCTTGTTTCGGTTTCTAATTTTTATAAAACACAGGAAGATGCCATAGCTGCTGTAGATGCCATTTATGGATACCTGAATTCTACCAGCACAGGATCCACAGCCGGAGTATATCACAGTACTTTTTGGGTGATTGCCGGGTTGGGATCAGATGAAATGCTGAATAATCAATATGGCGTTCCTGATCTAGACCAGATTGCAACATTTTCTGAAAGTCCGCAGAATAATTCCCTACTGGAAACCTGGCAAATGCATTACAAGACAATTACGGTTGCTAATATAGCCATAGAAAGAATTCCCGGCATTCAAATGGATCCCATACTTAGAACAAGATTAGTAAATGAATCAAAATTCTTAAGAGGATTAATGTATTTTGATTTGGTGAGAATGTTCGGCGAAGTGCCGCTTCTTACTAAGGAAGTAGAAGATATCAACCCACCACGTGCATCTGTAGATTCTATTTACAGTCTCATTATTAGTGACCTTTCTTCTGCAGAAGCTTTGCCGGTAAGTTATCCGGCAGGAAATGGAAAAGGCAGAGCAACGACGGGCGCTGCAAAATCAATACTGGCAAAGGTTTACCTCACAATGAAGCAGTATGATAAAGCTGCCGCAAAAGCATTGGAAGTTATTAATTCCAATACGTATTCATTATGGGACGATTTTGGAGATGTCTTCAAATTATCGAGCAGAAATGGCAAAGAAGCTATTTTTTCCGTAGAGTTTGGTGATGGTGGTGGCGCCATTTCTTTCTGGGAAGTTGGCCAGTTCAATGTTCGGTTATTGCCTCCGCAATTAACCCAGGAAGGTGTTGAAAATCCCCAGGGTTGGCAAATTCCCACCATCAATTTATACGATAGTTATGATATAGATGACAGAAGAAGATCTGTTACTTTTATAACGGAAATTCACACTGCTGATGGAAATACGCTACAGATAAGACCTTACATTCAAAAATACTGGGACAGGGTGGCAGAACCAAAAGGCAATGGTTCTTTTAATGATTACCCGGTCATGCGCTATGCAGATGTTTTATTAATGTACGCAGAAGCATCAAATGAATTGGGGAATACTTCTACAGCGCTTCAATATATCAATATGGTTAGGAAAAGGGCAAGGTTTGATGGAACAAATTATTTAAATGTGCTTCCCGATTACGTTGGGTTGTCAAAAGATCAGTTTCGTGCTGCTGTATTAAAAGAGAGAAGAATGGAATTTGTTGCTGAAGGTCAGAGATGGTTTGATCTCGTTCGCACAGGCACTTTAGAAAGTTTAGTACCGATTGCAAAACCAGGTGTTGTTCCCCAGGCTAAGCATTATTTATTTCCTATTCCGCAACGTGAAAGAGATTTAAATAAAAATTTAACCCAGAACAATGGCTATTAAAATTCTAAGCGCATAAAGAAATAAATTATTTTAATAAAAAATATAATTCGTTTTGAAAAAATCAAACTTCGAAAAATTTCCTGCAATAAAGATCAAAGGCCAATCCAGTATTGACAGTTGGCAAAATATCAATCAAAAAATTGCATCTGTATTGCTGTCTTCAAATAGAGAAAAAACTATTGTTGTCATTGAATGCTACCATGGTGTTTTTACAGAAGAAATAATAGTTAACTTAAAAGAAATTGAAGGCGAAATACAATTTATTGAGGCATCTTCAGCAATGTTACCGGGCAAACAAATTGAGGAAATGGTATATCCTTATGTCACCGATGATCCTGTTTTTGGCTACCGGACTTCTTTGAAATTAGCGGAATTCTTTGACAAGGAAAAATTGTCAGAAATACAAAAGAAGATAATAGCAATTGATAAAGGAGTATGTGTCGTCATAGGTACGGGTGCCTCGTTAATTGCACCTGATGCTGATCTCGTTATTTATGCGGATATGCCAAGATGGGAAATTCAATTGAGGTTTAGGAAACAACAATTGGGCAACATCGGGTCTGATAATAAGAAAGCTGTTTTTTCCTATAAATATAAGCGGGCATTTTTTGTTGATTGGCGGGTTTGTGACAGGCTTAAAAAAGATATTTTTTCATCCTGCGATTTTTTCCTTGATACTACAAAACAGGATGAACCGAAAATGATGAGCGGATCATCTATGCAAGATTGTTTGAACCAAACTTTAGAAGGTCCCTTTAGGGTAGTTCCTTTCTTTGATCCGGGTCCATGGGGCGGACAATGGTTGATGGAAACATGCGATTTGGATAGAAGTCAGCCAAATTTTGCCTGGAGCTTTGATTGTGTCCCTGAAGAGAACAGTCTCCTGTTTGCGCTTGAAAATTCTACTTTTGAAATACCTTCTATTAATTTGGTTTATATGCACCCAAAGCAACTTTTGGGTGAAAAAGTGTATGAGGCTTTCGGTGCTGAATTCCCTATCCGGTTTGACTTCCTTGATACAATGGAAGGAGGAAATTTAAGTTTGCAGGTTCATCCATTATTGGAATATATCAGGGAAAAATTTGGGATGCCCTACACCCAGGAAGAAAGCTATTATTTTATTGAAGCCAAGGACGATGCATTTGTTTATTTAGGATTAAAGGAAAAAGTAAACCCTGAAAAAATGATCAAACACCTCGAATCTGCACAGAAAGGGAATGAAGATTTTGATGCGGAGGAATTTGTCCAAAAATGGCCAATTAAAAAACATGACCACATCCTTATTCCTTCGGGTACTGTGCATTGTTCAGGTGCAAATAGTGTGGTATTGGAAATAAGCGCTACGCCATTTAATTTCACTTTCAAATTATGGGATTGGGGTCGCATGGGCCTGGATGGTAAGCCCCGGCCTATTTCCCTCGAGCATGGAAAAAATGTGATACAATGGGACAGAACAACACAATGGACAAAAGAACATATTATCAACCAGGTAGAACTAATAGCTGAAGGTGATGGCTGGCGTGAAGAACGTACAGGATTGCATGAAGATTCCTTCATCGAAACAAGACGACATTGGTTTACAGGCAAAGTCCATCATAATACGAATGGAATTGTAAATGTGCTGAATCTTATCGAAGGTGCTGAAGTAATTGTTGAAAGTCCAACAGGGAAATTTTCTCCTTATATCATTCATTTTATTGAAACATTTATTGTTCCGGCATCTGTTGGTGAATACACGATCAGGCCTTATGGAGAAAGTGTGGGTAAACAATGTGCTACATTAAAAGCTTTTGTCAGAACAGAGAATCTTACTAATTACCAATTAAATTAATGCTGTGGAAAACCAACAAAATTCAAGTTACATCTATAAAATAACCATCGTAGCAGCAGTTGGCGGCCTTCTGTTTGGTTATGATACGGCGGTAGTGGCAGGAGCCATCGGATTTATCCAGGAGAAATTCCATCTTTCGGCTGCCATGATGGGCTGGATTGCTTCCTGCGCTTTAATAGGTTGCGTAGTTGGTGCTATGTTTTCCGGTTATTTAAGTGATAAACTAGGTCGCAAAAAAGTTTTAATTATATCTGCTATTCTATTTCTCATTTCTTCAATAGGAACATCGCTTCCTCAAACGCTGCCGTTTTTTGTAACTTTTAGAATAATTGGTGGCCTGGGCATTGGCATTGCATCCATGATTTCTCCCATGTATATTACAGAATGTGCGCCTGCAAGCATTCGTGGCCGCTTAGTATCCATAAATCAGCTGGGTATTGTTACAGGTATCTTGCTCATTTATTTTGTAAACGCAAGTATTGCCGGCCTTCATGATGAAGCATGGAACATCAATGTAGGTTGGAGATGGATGTTCGGATCTGGCATTTTCCCATCCATCATTTTTTTACTCCTTTTATTTTTTGTTCCCGAGAGTCCACGCTGGCTGATACAGGTAGGCAGAAGCACTGAAGCTGAAGACGTTCTCACAAAAATAAATGGCGCTAGCAAAGCAAAAGCAGAACTAAAAGATATCAACGATGCCATCAAATCTGAAAAAAGTTCATTTGCAGAATTACTAAAACCAGGACTTAGAACTGCTTTGATTATCGGAATTATACTGGCGATATTCTCCCAGGTAACCGGCATTAATGCGATCATGTACTATGCCCCGGAAATTTTTAAATCCACAGGAGATGGTTCTTCTTCCGCATTATTCCAAACTATTTTAGTTGGCATCGTAAATGTTGTCTTCACCATTGTGGCTATAAAATATGCAGACAAAGCAGGTAGGAAAGGCTTGCTCATGGCGGGTTCTGCAGGAATGTCTGTTTGCCTTGCCATCATCGGAATTGCGTTTTACATCGGTGCAGTCAAAGGTTCTCTTGTACTGATTGCTATCCTGGCTTATATCGCATTTTTTGCACTGTCATTAGGGCCGTTAACTTTTGTGGTAATTGCTGAAATATTTCCCAATAGGGTACGCGGAAGGGCGATGTCTATATGCCTGTTTTTTTTATGGACATCCGTATTTTTTGTTTCACAATTCTTCCCGATCTTACTTGAATCAATCGGCAGCGCCTACACATTTTGGCTTTTTATGGTGATGTCCGTCATTGCTTTCTTTTTTGTTTGGAAATTAGTGCCGGAAACAAAAGGTAAAACCCTGGAAGAGATAGAGAAAACGTGGTTTAAAAAAGATGAAAATAAAGTTTCCCTGACATAGCAGAAAACTGATTTAATAATAACTATTTAATTTTTAAACATGAAAAAATATTTCAATTTAGTATCAATTACCACTATCCTGGTAATGTTCCTGTTTTCTTCTTGTAAAAAAGAAGATAAAATAAATCCTAATCAACCAAAAATAACTCTTTCATCAGATAAATTTTTGGGCAAAACCGGGCAGGAATTAACAGTAACAGTAACCGTTGATGCACCTAACGGCATATCAGATTTTGTAATTACCAAAGGTGTAAATTTAAAAACGGATAGCAGTTTTGGTGTGAATGGTGTAATGAAAATTGCTTCGGCAACGGGTAATACTTTTACCTACCAGTTTCAATACATTCTTGATCCAGCCGAAGTGGACAAGTTGGTAGGATTTAATTTTCGTGTAGACGACAGTAAAGGACTTTCTTCAGAAAAAGATTTTACATTAAATACCACTGTTTCCGGTGCTCAGCTTTTATATACTTACCGTTGGACATTAAAATCGAAAATATGGGTAAAACCTGTTCCTGAAGAAAATATAGAGGATTGTGCCAAAGATGATTCTTATTTATTCAACAGGGATAGCACAATGTCTTATGATTATGGTGCCGTAGCCTGTACTTTCGATGGATTTAATGTGTATGATAAATGGAGCTTATCTCCCGATGAGAAAGAATTGTCAATCACTTATCATAATGTATTTAACCCGGCACAAATAACTACGGATACCTACACAGTTACGACCCTTACAAAAGATAAACTGGTCATGCAGATTTATTATGACCTTAGTGTTTTTGGTGCAGGTGACCATGAGTTATTTATTTTCACTTTTGAAGGAAGTCCCAAATAA
>JBDTEF010000288.1:0-12279 GCA_039922615.1 Ginsengibacter sp. | reverse complement strand
CAAAAATACCTTTACTATCTTTTACAGCGCCGGTAAATCCACCTGCTTTGTGGCCAAACAATTCATTCTCCAATAATTCCTTACTGAATGCAGAACAATTTATGGCAATAAAATTTTGTTTGCTTCTGCTACCGGAATTGTGAATGGCTTGTGCAAAAACTTCCTTTCCAGTTCCGGTTTCTCCCGTGAGCAAAACCGTCGCATCGGTGGCTGAAACCCTTTTTGCTGCTGTAATTGCTTCATTCAAAATTTTTGATTTGCCGATAATATTGTCAAAGGAATATTTTTTATTCAATTGTTTTTCTAAAAGCAAAACTTTTTTTGTCAAGGCTACTTTCTCTGTTGCTTTGTAAAGCAGCGGGATAATTCTGTTGTTGTCATCACCTTTTGTGATGTAATCAAAAGCTCCATTTTTAATCGCCTGCACTGTGTCAGGAATATTCCCATAAGCAGTAAGCAAAATGATTTCTATCGCCGGATATTTATCTTTGATTTGTTTTGATAAATCTATACCATTGCCATCAGGAAGTTTTACATCACAGATTACTACATCAACATCATTCTGCTCCAATTTTCGTAAGCCGGTTTTGCAATCAGCTGCCTGTATCACATCAAAACCTTCAAGGCTTATAATTTTTGACAAAAGCGTTCTGATTTTTTCCTCGTCATCTATGACTAATACTTTATTCAATTTTTTTGAGATTTAGAAGTCTGTAAAGTGCAAATATAGATTGATCAGCAGACTATATTCATGATGTTTGGTATCGACTTTGTTTTCAGGTTAATCTAAATTCTTCATTATTTTATTGTAATGAATGGTGATATGATATTGCTCTTTTCACTTTCTCAATAATTGAATTAAACCCGTCAATTGAATGAATATCAGGCAATGCGAAATTACTTGCTGCCTTTGTAGAAAGATTATCAGCACTGCCTTTCAGCAATTCCAATCTTCCTTCTTTAAAATGAGATCTTGTAGGATAATAAATATTTAATAGGGGAATATTAGCATTATATGGTTTTAAATATTCTTTCAGAATAGCTAACCGATTGTATTTTCTTCCATCAGGATCTGGATAATAATTAGCTAGTTGCTGAGATTCGATAGATGAATTCAGGGTGTGTTTTTTAAACTCGAGAATACATATTGATTTGCAATTTTCGTCCAGGATAATCATATCTGCATCGCCGGGATATAAACTATTCGTATGAGATAAATAGCATTCCAGATTTGATGTTCCATAAATTAACCCCTTAGAACCAATTTGAACGGAACCTCCCGAATGATTGCGAATCGTAGTTTCGAATTCATCCATTGTAATCAATAAAGTATCAAATATAAATTGCTCATTTTCATCAATTTTAAAATTCACTATTAGAATTTCGCTTGCACGATCTTTCCAATACAATTCATCTTTAAAAATAATAAATTGTATTTTAAAATGATTATTTTTTGCAAATGCTTTGAGAACTTCCAACTGCTTTTCTCCGAATTCCTTTACTAGTGTATTTTTAATATTTGCAATTGCCTGTGGGTAACTATATTGAGAAGACAATATTCTTTTTATCCATATTATAGGTGTTATTGAAGGAGGATTTAAATGCCAGTTCACAAAAAAATCAAAACTGATTCCGCTTAAATTATGTTTCGCCAATATTTCCTTTGAGAACCAATCTTCCGGTGAACCGCTTGTTGGGTGTGTCTTTGGCATTGAATTCCTGTCACAGCACTTAGCTAAAATAGGTTTTTTAAGCATAGGTGAATTCTAATTTTTGAGACCAATATTTAATTTAGTATTTATAAATTCTTCAGGCTTTCAATGTCATCCAAATCTTTTACCTCCACCTCATAATTATCCTGCCTGAAGGTAAATGAAGTTCCATCCGTTCTGATTCGCTTTGTGCCGGCCGCATAAAATGTTCCTCTTGTTTTTAATTCAGATTTTGGCAAACAACCACAAATTTCAGTAACGTTATCAATACTGTGATAACTACAAAAAACAATCATGTCTGCATCGTGATTTTGTTGGAGAATGTAAAAATTATTTACAAAGTTTGGCCGTACATATGATTTTCTTTCCATTGTTTTTACATCGATCTTTTTATCTTTAAATAAAATATCGAAGCCGCCATCAAAGCCAATTTTCTTGGCAGATAGGTTGGGAAAATTGCCGAATAAATAATGATGAACAATTGATTCTCCAATCAAACCTACTTCCTGTTTTCGGGGGCTTCCATCTTCTATACCACGATTGGCAAGATTGTGGTCTTTCAAATAATCTTTGATGGAGATAATTAGTGAGGCTGGAACGTTGATTTTTTTAACCATTAGATGTTTGTTTTACCAAAGAGTAAGGTACTTAAGAATATCACTAATTTACTTTATATATAATTTAAAAAATAATTTCCATTTTATAAATGGCAAAAATTCAAAAAAGTAAATAAATAACGTTTGCCTATTTTTTACCATACAATACTTAACAATGAAATCTGAGAAGCAAACAAACAGGCGCCCTTCTAAGATCAAAAATTAACCCCGGTTTTTTCCCGGTATCATCAATGAAAATAATTGACAAATAGGATTAATAAATTTGAAAGGTTTTGCGGAAAAAATTATTGAATAAAATTGAAATTGCCAGGGAAAGAGGTGGGAGAGTAATTGAATTATTTGAAGCAACCTATTCGGAAATTAATTTCGCCGATACCTGATCAGTATGATATAGAATTGCAATTATTTGAAATTGCCGTTGGCATTTCCATTGGGTGATATTCTTGAGAAAGGCAGGAAGTTTGGTTGCTTTTAGGCTGGCCATATTTATGAAACCGATATTATTTTATTAATAAAAACAACTTATTTGGATAGAAAAAGCTGGTAGATTCGCAAGCCCACTATTATCCGGAAGAAGAACGAACAGGAGGAATGATAAATTAATAATAATGAATTACAAATTTAAATTCTATTATAGAATTGATTAGAAATTGGCGGTTTTCTGTACAACCAATAACAAATAAATGATTTCCTAAATCAAATTTTGATAAGTTAAGGACATAAAGAAAGTCACTCTTCATTTGAACAAATCAAATGAAGAATGACTTCGTATAAATACAAATATATTTTTGACAAAATTATTGAATTGTCAAACCAATTTCTGCTCTTGTATCGTTGTAAAAAAGACTGATGCTTTTTGCTTTCTTTCCTGCAGGAATTATGTAAACTACTGCACGATCTGAAGTAGCAGTAGATTCAGGTTTAGCATAAACAAAAGCTGAAGTTTTATTACTTATTTTTTCGCCATTGTCAAGAAGTAGGCGCCAGTCATCGGTATTTAAATTTATATCATCATTGGAGCCAATTGCTGATTTATTTGTTGCTTTTAATTTAAAAGAAAATTCAATCCCCATATCTTTCCCATCAGGGTCAGAAAGAGAAATTGCGTTGGCATCGGTTAATTGGATTAATGCTTCCTGTTTTTTTCCTATAATTGCATTGTCAGGACTAAAAGTTACTTTATAAGTTTTCACTTGGTTAGCAGGAGAAGTAGTTGTTTCTTCGGATGAAGAAGTGGAGGAAGCATTTGGAGCAACTTCCTCATTTGTCGAAACAGTAGCAGAATCAGCACCTTTGTCTGTTTTATGGCTATTGCAGGAAACTATTGCATTAGAAAAGGTAAAAAGCCCTAGAGCTAGAATTAAATTTTTAGATTGGATCATTATTAATTTTATATTTTTGAAATCGATATTAGAAGGTGCAATATTAAGAATTATTTAAAAAATTCATCCCGAAAAAGAATTAAATAATTCCTACGCTATTAAAATTAATTTATAAAGCTATTTTAAATGGCATGAAGGTTTAACCAACATCGTTGGCCAAAGGATAATTTTCTAAGGCAATTAATGTAGAAAAAAGAAAGGACAAATATTTTTTGATTTTGATATCGATTTAATATTGCTGTAAGCCAAATAGAGCAACGAATTTTGAAAATTATGCGTCATCTATTCCTTTTCCTTATGCCTTTCCTCCAGCACTCTAACCACATTTTCAAGTTTTTCATTTTTTGCCTGCAATAAAATCAAATAATGAAACAATAAATCAGCTGCTTCATTAATGAATAATTCCCTGTTATCATCTTTTGCTTCTATTACCAGTTCAACTGCTTCTTCACCAACTTTTTGGGCGATTTTGTTGATTCCTTTTGCGAATAGGGAAGCGGTATATGAATTGTAAGTTGGATTATTTTTTCTTTCATCAATGATCTTTTCAAGTGTTTTCAAAAAATCGGGAGAAATATTTTCTTCATTAAAACATGTATCAGATCCGGTGTGGCAAACGATTCCGGCAGGTCTGACTTTGATTAAAATGGTATCAACATCACAATCTGCTTTTATATCAATTACGTGTAAATAATTCTTACTTGTTTCTCCTTTTACCCATAAACGGTTTTTGCTACGACTGAAAAAAGTAGCTAGTTGAGTGTCGATTGTTTGCCGCAGGGCTTCTTCATTCATGTAGCCCAACATTAAAACTACCCGAGTAGATGAATCCTGGATAATAACAGGTACTGTTTCATCTGGTGATTTATAGAAATCTATTTTATTTACCAATTCTTCATAGTCTTTTTTCATAGTCTTACATTGATATTTTGTTTTGCTAAAAATTGTTTTAATTCAGGAATATTAATTTCTGAAAAATGAAATACACTTGCTGCCAAAGCGGCATCAGCATTTGCTTTGGAAAATACATCTGCGAAATGCTGCATGGTTCCGGCGCCACCCGAAGCAATGATAGGAACGGAAAAATTAGCTGAAAACCTGGCAGTAATAGCTTCTGCAAAACCATCTTTTGTACCATCATTGTTCATGGAAGTGAGCAGGATTTCTCCGGCACCACGTTCTATTGCCTCTTTGGCCCAATCATAAGCGAGCATGCCCGTTTTCAATCTCCCTCCATTCAAATAAACATACCATTTTCCGTCGCTTTCCTTTTTGGTATCTATGGCTAACACTACACACTGACTTCCAAATTCATCCGTCATTAAATTGATCAATCCCGGTTCTCTAAAAGCAGCGGAATTAATTGAAATTTTATCTGCACCATTTTGTAACAATTGATGCGCATCTTCAACAGATGTAATACCACCGCCAACTGTGAAAGGAATATTGATTGTTGCTGATACTTTCTTTACAAGATCAACCAAGGTTTTTCTCTTTTCAATAGTTGCAGTAATATCAAGTAACACCAGTTCGTCTGCACCTTGTTGTGAGTAATACATTGCCTGTTCCACAGGGTCTCCGGCATCCTGGATAAATTCAAAATTGATCCCTTTTACAGTTCTGCCATTATTTATATCAAGACACGGTATAATCCTTTTTGCCAGCATTAGTTGAGTTTTATAAAATTGTCAATTTGTTTTATGGAAATTTTTCCTTCATAAATTGCTTTACCAACGATCGCACCTTTGCAGCCTGCATTTTTAAGAGAGATCAAATCTTCATAACATGAAATGCCGCCACTTGCAATGAGATGTAGGCCGGGAAACCTTTTCATGATTTCTTCGTACAATTGTGTTGCAGGTCCCATCATCATTCCATCCTTTGAAATATCTGTGCAAAAGATCTGGGTGATTCCTTTTGAAAAAAGGTCTTCTATGAAATCAAACAAATTAATTCCTGTTTCTTCTTTCCACCCATGAATTTTAATTTTCTCATTTAATACATCGGCACCAGGCAGAAATTTATCAGGACCAAAATGTAAGATCCATGTTGAGAATAGAACAGGATCTTTTACAATTATGCTTCCCACATTTACCATTGAAGCGCCGGCATTAATTACTGCCTGAACATCTTCTGTTTTTTTAACGCCACCACCAAAGTCAATGATCAGGGATGTATTATTTGAAATGTTTTCCAGCGAACGTATATTTTTCAGCGCCTCACCATTAGCGCCATCTAAATCTACAATATGTAAACGTGAGATACCTGCATCTTCAAAGGATTTTGCTACTTCCAAAGGATTGTCATTGTAAATAATTTTTTTATCGAAATCGCCTTTTGACAACCTGACACACTTTCCATCGATAATATCAATAGCAGGAATAATTTCCATTATATAATTTTTAAAAAGTTTGATAGAATTTTATCTCCAATTTCTGCAGATTTTTCTGTGTGAAACTGAACGCCGTAGAAATTATTTTTATTTATTGCTGCGCTGAAAGGAATGATGTAATCATTGCTGGCTATGGTTTGTGTTGATAGCTCTGCATAATAACTATGTACAAAATATACAAATGAATTTTCCTTAATGCCTTGCATTAGTGGTGAGGAAAGATTGAAGATATTGTTCCATCCCATATGTGGAATTTTCAAAGAAATCAAATCTATATTATCAATCGAAGATTCTTTGAATTTCTTCACTTCTGTGTTAAAAATGCCAAGGCATTCTGTATTTCCTTCTTCACTATAATTACACAGCAATTGAAGTCCAAGACATATTCCTAAAACCGGTTGTTCCAGGGAAATAATTAATTTATCCAGGCCATTACTTTTCAAATACTTCATTGCGGAGAAAGCATTTCCAACACCTGGAAAAATCACTTTATCTGCATCCTGAATTTCATTATGATTATCAGTGACTATGGCATTCACGCCCAAACGCTTAAGCGCATATAGAACACTCTGAACATTTCCGGCGTTGTATTTTATGATAGCGATTTTGGAAGTAGATTCTGTTCCATCTCCAAGAAAAGGGGAGGAATTTATATTTTTCATCATAAAATTCCTTTTGTGGTAGGTAATGAATTGTTTAAAGGATCTCTCTTTACAGCCATTTTAATTGATTTGGCAAATGCTTTGAATATGGCTTCAATTTTATGATGTTCGTTTGTTCCTTCTGCCTTAATATTAAGATTGCTTTTAGAAGCATCACTAAAGGATTTAAAAAAATGGAAAAACATTTCCGTAGGCATTTCTCCAATTTTTTCCCTTTTAAATTCGGCATCCCAAACCAGCCAGTTTCTGCCACCAAAGTCAATGCCCACCTGCGCAAGGCAATCATCCATGGGTAATAAAAATCCATATCTTTCTATTCCGCGCTTATCACCTAATGCCAGCAACATTGCTTCTCCTAAAGCAAGACCAACATCTTCAATAGTATGATGTTCGTCAATGTGAAGATCTCCTTGACAATGAATTTTTAAATCCAGCCCTCCATGCCTGGCCACTTGGTCCAGCATGTGATCAAAGAATCCCAAACCGGTTTTTATGTCTGCTTTCCCGGTGCCGTCAAGGTTTATTTCTACTGCAATTTTTGTTTCATTTGTATTCCTGGCGTGAACAATTTTTCTTTTTGGATTTTTTAGAAAATTATAAATGTCGGCCCACTTTTGCGTTTCAAGTGCGATCACTTCATTCAAATCTGCTTGAGGAACTGAAACTTCTCCATTTCCCAATTCATCATGATTATTAAGCCAAAAAGCATGACAGCCAAGGTTTTTAGCCAATTCAACATCCGTTAACCGGTCGCCAATTACAAATGATTGCGCCATGTTATACTTCTCCGAATCGAAATATTGTTGAAGCAATTCCGTTCCCGGTTTTCTTGTTGCTTTATTTTCATGCGGAAAAGTACGGTCGATGAATATTTCTGAAAAAATAATTCCCTCATTTTTCAGCGCGTTTATCATGAAATGCTGGATTGGCCAGAAAGAATCTTCCGGAAAACCTTTAGTGCCTAAACCATCCTGGTTGGTTACCATAACCAATTCATAATCCAATTCTTGTACAATTTTTGTCAAATATTCAAAAACATGTGGGTAAAATTCAAGCTTTTCAAATGCATCCAATTGATAAGTTGGCGGAGCTTCTTTAATAATGGTGCCATCGCGGTCAATAAATAAAAGTTTTTGGCGTGTAATTATTCTTAATGATTCTTTTGTTTCCATATTATTTTAATAATGACTTTTCTTTTATGCAAAATTTTAAAATTTTTTACCACAAAGCATTTCAATGATATAAATGATTTACTGATAATCTTTCAATGTGCTTATCAGCATTTTATTTTCTTCTGGTGTACCGACTGTTATTCGTAAACAATTCTCACAAAAAGGTTCTTTTGTTCTATTTCTTACGATGATTTTTTTTGAAGATAAATAATGGTATAATTTATCCGCATCATCTACTTTCACCAAAAGAAAGTTTGCATCAGAAGGATAAATACATTGAATAAAATCAAATTGTTCCAATTGCTGCTCAATCCAATTTCTTTGTTCCACAATATTTTTAATATTGACGTTTACTTCTTTAATTTTTGCCAATGCATTCAACCCAATTACCTGTGATGCAATATTTATATTGTATGGTGGCTTTACTTTATTAAAAAGGTTGATTATTTGTTCAGAAGCAAAGCCTAGCCCAAGTCTTAACCCGGCCAAACCCCAGGCTTTAGATAAAGTTTGCATCACAATAATATTTTCGTACTCAACCAATTCCCGGATAAAAGATTTCTGTTTTGAGAAATTAATATAGGCCTCATCGATGATCACTATCCCCTGGAAATTATTTAATAAAAGTTCAATTTCAATCCTCGTCATACTATTAGCCGTCGGATTATTGGGTGAGCAAATAAAAAGCAGCTTTGTGTTTTCATCTGCTGTGGATAAGATCTCCTCCACATTTAATTGAAAATCCGCCGTTAAATTGACTTCCCTTATTTCTATATTATTGATATTCGCACATACTTTATACATGCCATAGGTTGGCGGGCAGATGATCACATTATCTTTTCCGGGTTCACAAAAAATACGATAAACCAGATCAATTACTTCATCGCTACCATTACCTATAAAAATATTTTGTGACGGTACACCCTTAATTTTTGAGAGTTCATTTTTGAAATCCAATTGTAGCGGATCCGGATATCGGTGGAAATTATCTCCGAATGAATTGATGGAAACCGGCGAGCCATATGCGTTTTCATTCGCATCTAAAAAGATGGATGCCTCACCTGTATATTCATTTCTTGCCGATGAATATGGCTTTAGATTTTTTATATTTTTTCTAACCAGATTGTCAATATTTATGCTATTCATTTATTATTTTTTAAGCGAATACTAACGGCATTCTTGTGTGCGCTCAAACTTTCAGCTGATGCCATAGTTTCAACTACTGATCCAATATTTTTTATTCCCTTTTTGCTTAATTTCTGAAAAGTAATTTTCTTTACAAAGCTATCGACAGATACGCCACTTGTGGTTTTGGCAGTTCCATTTGTTGGTAAACTATGATTAGTACCTGAGGCATAATCACCGGCACTTTCAGGAGAATAATTACCCAGGAATACACTACCCGCATTTGTTACATATTTTGATAAATTTTCTGCATTTTCTGAGGCGATGATTAAATGCTCCGGCGCATATAGATTTAAAAAATCAAAGGCTTCTTTCTTTTTTTCTATTACTACAAACCGACTTCCCAACAAACTTTTTTCAATAATTTCCTTTCTTGATAGCAACGGAAATTGCTCCTGAACATTAGCTTTCACCTGCTCGATAATTTTTTCATTGGTTGCCACCAAAACAACCTGGCTATCGGCACCGTGCTCAGCCTGGCTTAAAAGATCTGCAGCCACAAATTCAGGGACGCAACTGTCATCTGCATACACAGCCAATTCACTTGGACCAGCCAGCATATCTATGGCAACGCCATCAATATTTACTATTTTTTTTGCACAGGTAACATACTGGTTTCCCGGCCCGAATATTTTGTCCACTTTTTCAACAGTTTGTGTGCCATAAGCCAATGCTGCAATGGCTTGTGCGCCGCCACCTTTGTAAATATTTTTGATGCCTAAAATATGCGCAACGTATAAAATCGAATTATCTACGTTGCCGGTTTTATTGGCAGGTGTTGTAACAATAATATTTTTACACCCCGCAATAATTGCTGGTATGCCCAGCATAAGTAAAGTTGAAAATAGGGGAGCACTACCACCGGGAATATATAATCCAATTTTTTCAACAGGAACACTTTTGCGCCAACATTCCACTCCTTTAGAAGTTTCTATCTTTTCTGTTTCTACTAATTGTCGCTGGTGAAATATTTCAATATTTTTTTTAGCGATAAGGATTGCTTTCTTTAAATCTTTATCGATGGTTTTTGCTGATTCTTTTATTTCATTTTTAGTGACCCATAATTTTTCAGGGGCAAATCCATGAAATTCCCGAGAGTAATTTTTCACAGCTAAATCACCATCTTCTCTAACTGTATTAATTATGTTTAATACCGTTTCTTCCAGGTCTTTTGAGGTAATTTGTGGCCTGCGCGATATCTCTTGCCATTTGGATTTTGGGGGGTGTATGATGGTTGGGTTCATGGGTTATTGATTCTTTGGTATTATTAAAATTTTGTTTCATTTAAATAAGCCTCACCCCCTGCCCCTCTCCCGAGGGAGGGGGGAGACGTTATAAAATCATTTTTTCAATCGGTACGATCAATATCCCTTCAGCTTTAAAGGATTTTAGCTTTTCGATCACAGACCAAAAATCATTTTCATTAACTACACTTTGTACGCTGCTCCAGCCACTTTCTGCCAATGAAACAATTGTCGGACTTTTCATTCCGGGTAATACAGAACAAATGTTTACTAATTG
Source organism: Ginsengibacter sp. (assembly GCA_039922615.1). GTDB lineage: Bacteria > Bacteroidota > Bacteroidia > Chitinophagales > Chitinophagaceae > Ginsengibacter. The sequence goes on along the minus strand of JBDTEF010000288.1, from coordinate 1,636 downwards.
ATCATTAGGCGCATTCATCAAAATATATTTATTATTTTTTGCTGCTTTTACTGCATTAATTCTTAGTAACAGGTTGTCTAATATTTTTCGTTTTTCCTGACTCAAATTTTTATTGGCGACCAATACTGCTTCCGATTGAAGAATAACTTCCACTTCTTTTAATCCATTTGTAAATAACGTACTTCCACTGCTCACCAAATCGCAAATAGCATCTGCAAGACCAATGCCAGGCGCGATTTCCACCGATCCGCTAATTTCGTGAATGTCGGCTTTTACATTATTTTTATCCAGATATTCTTTAAGTAATGAGGTGTAGGATGTAGCAATCTTTAAGCCCTCCAAATCCCTTACAGATTCATACATTAATTCTTTTGGCGCAGCGATACTTAGCCTACAGCGACCAAACCCAAGTTTAGAGACAATCTCAATATCCTTATTTTTTTCCAGTAAAACATTTTCCCCAACAATGCCAATATCGGCAACATTGTCAAAAACATATTGCGGAATATCATCATCACGAAGGAAATATGCCTCCAAAGGAAAATCAAGTGCCAGTGCTTTTAATTGACGATTTCCATTATTTAATTCAATACTACATTCCTTTAAAAGCTGCAGCGAATTATCATACAGCCTGCCGGATTTTTGAATTGCTATCTTTATCATTTTACATTTTTTAACCTCACCATTTTTTTTGTTGGAAAGGGGTGAAAATAAAAAAAGGCTCACTTTGCAGTAAGCCTTTTTTTGAAATATGTTCAGTCCATACAAATCAACAAAGCTTACCCATTGGTAATAAATGATGATGATGTGTATGTATAGTTTGATTCATGAATTGCAAAGTAAGGGAGGAAATTTTGTTTAAGCAAAAAAATATTTGTTATAATTATTATTTTGACGAATTATTTGAATTTGAATTTGCTTGGATCTTTTTGATTCAAATTGAATAGATTTTTTAAGGAATGATTAGAATTTTTTTCCTTTAATAACATCAGGATTTTGAAACCTTCTCAACAGTGATGATTCTATTTGTATTTTGGTTGATGGTTATCCTAATATTTTTTTCTTTATTCGTTATATAAATATTCTTTCCAATATTTTGGAAATATTTTTCCTGGGTTTCCTGAATAGTGTCAAATATCATTTTTTCTATTTCAAGTTCTGATAATTGAAGGTTCAGTTTTTTGTTTATTCTTTTATAAACAAGTTCTGTATAGCAGATTTTATCCAGAATATTTGTTTTGTTGATACTCATTTTCTAACCTATAATTCATTTTTAGAATGAAAGTATTCTGAAGTTAATGATCATTTTTAATCGCTGGTTCTTTATTATGCCACACTATTTTATTTCCATAAACCTGTTCAGAACGAGAAGAATTTTCCTGATTCATTATTCAAATTAATGCAATCAAACTTTTTATTTTCCTGAATACACTTTCTCGCCATTCACCATAGTCATCAAGACTTTTGTCTTTAATATGTCCATGTATGGAACTGACATCAAATCTGTATCTAACAAAACGAAATCAGCAAATTTTCCTTTTTCAATACTTCCTTTTTCATTTTCCTCAAAATTGGATTTTGCTGCCCAAATGGTCATCCCACGTAATGCTTCCTCTCGCGTCAATGCATTTTCCTG
>JBDTEF010000287.1:0-6562 GCA_039922615.1 Ginsengibacter sp. | reverse complement strand
GGTGGCACCTATTTACCAACACATCCTGCGGATAATTTAAATACTATTGATATCAATAATCAAAAGAATGCCTTTGTTTTAAAAATGGATGTAAAGATCTATGGCGGTTTTGCAGGCACCGAAACGTCACTCTTAGAGAGAGACTTGATGAAAACAACAAATGCCAGCATTTTGAGTGGAAATCTGGGCGATCAGCATTCAAATACAGACAATTCATTTCACGTAGTCATAAGTGCAGGCGCAGTAGGAACAGGTGAACTTAACGGCTTTACGATCAAAGAAGGCAATGCAAGTGGCGGAGGAACTAATATTATGATATCAACCATTTCTATTGACCCTGGAAATGGGGGTGGGATTTGTAGTTACTCATCTTCGCCTACCTTAACTAATATTATTGCCAGCGGAAATAATGGCCAGCTGGGAGGCGGCATGTATAATGAATCATCCTCCCCTGTTTTGACTAATTTAATCGTAAGTGGGAATACTTCTAACGCTGGAGGAGCATTTTACAACCTCTCGTCTTCTCCTATTTTAAACAATATAACCATCAGCGGTAACTACGCAAATAATGGCGGAGGGATATCTAATAATAATTCTTTACCCAAAATTCGTAATACTATCATTTATGGTAATTCGGATGGAATTTTTAATGAAGACCCAATAGTCTCGATTCCTGAAATTACCTACAGTTTAGTACAAGGGCTCACTGATGAAAGCAATGGGAATATTAGCGGTGATAAGTATATAGGGTTTGTATCGCCTTTAAGCCCAGGATTGAGTACAGGGGGAGATTACCACTTAATGATTGGAAGCTATGCATTAAATTCTGGTAATAACGCATATTTTGATGCAGATTCCATTCCAAATTTGTCGTCGACAACCACTGATATAGATGGTTTCCCACGAATTCATTATTATAATATTGATTTAGGTGCATTTGAGGGAATCAGGATTTTCCCTACCAACGGCATTGCCTATGTAAAAGAAAGCACCGGAGTTGGGAACTATGATGGCAGTAGCTGGAATAATGCTACGAATGATTTACAAGCAGCCATTGATGCGCCTGGTGTTCGACAAGTATGGGTAGCAATAGGAACATATAGACCTACCAATTTTGTCCCAAATGAAACACCTTCATTCACTTTGAAAAACGGCGTGGGTGTTTACGGCGGTTTTAGTACTACAGGAAACCCTTCATTTGAAGATCGTAATTGGCAAGATGGAAACACCACCCTAATGAGTTTTGGTAATGCCATAATAAAAAATAATTTTTCGAGTACAAATCCATTATTAAATAGTGCTGTTCTTGATGGTTTTAAAATTATTAATTGTTATAATCCAGGCGGTAAAGGTGGAGGAATTTATAATAATTACGCTTCCCCTACCTTGACTCATCTGATATTATACAGCAATGAGGCAGCTTTCGGAGGAGGAATATATAATGACAATTCAAACCCAATCATTACAAATGTGTTACTTTATATAAATGCTGTTGAAGTGTCTGGTGGTGGTATGTATAACGACCATAGTTCTCCCATTTTAACTAATGTCACCATTAGTGCGAACAACGCAAGCCTTGGGGGTGGAATGTTCAACACTAACTCTTCAAATCCTGAAATAAGGAATACTATTATTTACGGGAATTCACAGGGAATTTTAAATAATGATATCGCCTCTTTGCCTGTCATATTGTACAGCCTGGTCCAGGGACTTTCAGACACATCAAATGGGAATTTACCAGGTAGCACCGACCCGGATTTTATTTTCATGGATAAATTCAGCGATGCACCCGGAGGTAGCTATTATGGCGGAGATTATAGGTTAGTTCCTGGGAGCTCAGCATCAAATAAAGGGAATAAGGCATATTTTGACGCCGGTGCCGTCCCTGATCTTTCAGCGATAGAGGGTGACCTGAATAAGTTCATTAGGATTAAAGGAATTATTGACCTGGGACCATATGAAACAAGTTCTAAGCCATTAAGTGTCAATTTAATAAATTACACTGCGGAGATCGAAGGTACCCGCTCGAAGCTAAAATGGATTACGGCTGCAGAATCACAAAATAAAGAATTCATTATAACCCGATCCCCCGATGGATTAAATTATACTGAAATTGGAAGGGTAACAGGAAAAGGAAATATATCTTCCCAAAATAGTTATGTTTATTATGATGAAAGTCCTGTAAGCGGAACCAACTTTTATCGATTAGAACAATTAAGTTATAATGGAGAAAAGGCAGACTTAGGTGTTAGAACGGTTCATTTTTCGTTGGTTGTAAAAAACTTCATGAGAATCTATCCTAATCCTATTAAGAATTCAGTTATGGTTGAGTTTACTTCCAAAATGTATAACCAGCTTGAACTCACTGATGTGAATGGCAAAGTTCTGCAACGTTTTTCTTTAATGTCAACTGATTCTAAAAAGAACATAATTGTCGATAATCTTTCTGCAGGTATTTATTTCATCAAATTGATTGGTATTGATAAAGTGGAAAGCAGGAAAGTGGTAAAGGAATAAAAGAATTATTAAATATATTTTAACCTAAAGGCTCCCTGGAAAGAGCCTTTTTTTAGGCAATTTTTTTAATGGAATAACATTTTATCATTCTCTAAATTGCTTATTCTTTAGCCACTTATAAAACATTGTTTTTAGGTCGCTAATCCTAAACCAGGCAGAAATAAAATGCTTTTTTATCCATTCTTTTTTTATCCACTCTAAAATTACACATCGCAGGGTATATCGTTCCTATTCATACTATTAGATATTTGTTTACACAATAAAACTACACATTATGAAAAAGAATTTATTTACAATTATGGCTGTCCTCCTAATGGGCAGCACCTCTTTTGCCAATGGCATTTTGGTTGCTAATGCCAGCTTAAGTAATTAAAATACTGCCACTCACACCACAACTATTAATTTTGATGTGAGCTGGGAAAATAGCTGGCGCACAAGCACTAACGAAAATAATTATGATGGTGCCTGGATTTTTGTAAAATAACGAAAAAACGGTACGACCAATTGGCGGCACGCTACCTTTGTTACCACATGAATTACAGGATTGGTCAACATCAGTTGCCTGTGGAATCACTGAATGATAATAAAATAATCAATATTTCTAATGTGGCCGGTATTGTAATGGAACAGGTAAAGGTTCCTGCAAATAATAATGCAACGATCACGGTAAATATTAGCAGGTATACAAAAGGTACTTATATGATACACATAAAGAGCAGGTTTGTAAATACTACACAAAAAATTGTCCTGCAATAAAGATTGGTTTTTAAGGGTAAAAATGGGTGGCGGTGCTGCCCATTTTTTATGCATTTTTCAAAAGAAAACACAATGAATTCTTGCAGCCATTATCTAAAATTATTAAAAGGAGCCGGCATAAAATTCCTCTTAAGATACAACCTACTTTTCACTTTTGGCAATAAGGTTATGTTCATACGCATATTTAATCAAACCAATAAGGGTATTGGTTTGCGTTTTCCGAAAAATATTTTTTCGATGTGTTTCCACTGTTCTTTCACTTATAAATAAAGATTGTGCGATCTGCTTATTAATTTGTTCTTTTTCTATCAATTGAATAATTTCTATTTCGCGTGCAGTGAGATGTACTAGGGCATTTTGCTTCCTGACTTCGCTATCTTTTGTCATTTCCTCCAGTACTGCATCATTGAAATATATGCCACCATCGGCCACTTTTTTTAAAGCCTGGATTAATTCCTGCCTGCCAATATTTTTCAAAATATACCCGGAAATATCTGCCTCACTGATCATCTGGTTGATCAATTCACCCTCGCCGCTCATAGATAATGCAAGGATTTTCAAACCAGGAAAACGCTTCCTTGCTTCTTTAGCAAACTGAATACCGTTCATGACCGGCATCATTACGTCTGTCAATAATATATCCACATGCGCTGTTTCTAATAACCGGAGCATTTCCAGCGGTTGTGTAGCCGTAAATTTTATTTGTAAAGAAGGCTCTCCTTTAAGCAACGCAGCAATACCATCAAGAACGATCTGGTGATCGTCCACGAGAGCTAATGTGTACGCAGAGGTTGTCATAGAATTTGGTTCTGCAATAATAGCCTATTTTTTATTGATCACCCTATAGAAATGATAATCTACCTTTTCAAAAAAACGATTAAAAATTGATAACCAAATTATATTACAGGCCGGTTCTCTCTTTTCTTGTGGTCAGAAAATTTTGGACATACCATTGTATCTTTATCTTTATTTAATTACATTATGAAACATTGTTCACAGGAATTTCTTCAAATAGCGGAATATATATTGATACCAAAGTTCCCTTTCCGGGGGCAGAAGAAATTTCTAAGCTGCCATTTAAATAATCTATTCTTGCCTTAATAGTCTGCATGCCTAAGCCATTAGAATTACTATTGGAATTATATCCATTGCCATTGTCCTCGATCGTTAAACTTAATTCCTGCATATCCTTCATTACAGTAATGTCAAGAACACTTGCATCGGCATGTTTAATTACATTGTTCACACACTCCTGGATAATTCTGTAAACCATCATCTGTATATTGGTGTTCATTCCCCCATCTAAGCCTTCTGTGAATAAATGAACTTTAAGTGATTTATTATCAAGTTGATCCACAAATGAAGTGAGCGCTTTAGCCAGAGTGGAATTGATAAGCGCATTTGGAATCATGTTATGAGATACTGATCTTATTTCCCGACAGGAATCATCTACAATTCCCATAATTTTTTTGACAGTTTGCTTATATATTTCCTCTTTTGGATTTATATCATGATAGAAAGCAGATAAATTCATTTTAGCAGCAGTCATCAACTGTCCTACACCATCATGTAAATCCCTGGCAATTCGCAATTTCTCTCTTTCCTCTGCCTCAAAAACTGCCTGTGTAGCTTCCTGTTTTTTCTTTGATAATTGAACCTGGAAAGCTGCATTTTGTTGCAGTTTATGACGTCGATAATAGGAAATTCCTAACAAAGTCAAAAGCAACATTGATACAATAACCCCTATGATCATACTATTTTTTCTCTTGATCTCTGCAGATTGCATCAGCAGGAGTTTCTCCTTTTTTTCAGTTTGATATTGCGTACTTAATTGATCTATTTGTTTTGCTTTTGCGATAGTATAAATGCTATCAATTACCACTGTCTTATTACGAAAATATTCGAGGGCCTTTTGATATTCTCCCTGGTTTTCTGCATTGATAGACATTTGATCTAAGTTGGCGGCAAGCAATTCATTGTATTTTATTTGTCGGGCAATTGAATTACTTTTCTGAAGCCATTCCTGGCTTTGCGACCATTTTTCTGCTTCCGCTGCATTCATTGCAAGGTCATTGTAATTAAGTGCTATAGCCAGTGAGTCTGCGAGTAATTGACGAATAGCAAGAGATTTTAGCAAGTAATTTTCAGCAATGTCATACTTTTTTTGATTGGTGTATCCCCTTGATATAAAACTGAGTGCATACGAAATGCCTATTGAATCATGGATAAGCGTAGCTATTTTCAACGATGCCTGGTAATTATCAATTGCTTTTTGAAATTCTTCCTTGTATTCATATACAACACCGGATTCATTGAGAATCATGGAAATGCCGAGGGAATCTTTTAAGGCTGAATAAATATTAAATGCTTTGTCATAATTTTCCATTGAAAGGTCGAAATCTTTTGTTTTCCTGTATAATTTAGCCAGTTCATTATAGGTAAATGCCAGTGCTTTTTGGGCATGTAGAGATTGAAGCATTTTAATGGATAAATAATAGTCCTTTGCAGCCTTATCATAATTACCATAAAAATATTGAGAGGTTCCCCGTTTTTGAATAAGCTCTCCTGCAAAAATGGAATCCTTATTTTTAAAAGCAAGATCAACCGCTTTGGAGGTAAAGCTAATTGTCTGGTTAAAATCATCATTAAAGAAAGCTTTTAAATTTTTTTCAATCAGGGGTTTTTGCATTTCATAACTCAGGGATTTTACAAAAATGGCATCCTGAAGACTGTCACTCAACTGAGCACAAACACAAAAAGAAAAGAAAAATGATGACATCAAAAAGAAAATTTTTCTCATGAAATTATTTAAATGATGAAGCTGAATATTGGTTTGCAGGTATGGAAACTAAATACAAAAAGAATTTAATTTTTCCAATATTGAAAGTAACTAATCTTAAGGTAGTGAAAATAATTTTTTGAATGAACAACTTATTCATTCAAAATGAGCTATTTCATTTAAAAATCAATATATGAAGCTGAACAGGGAATTTTTTTTTGTCATATATTTTTTTCAACTCAATTAGATAATGATTTGATCCAACTAAGGTCTCAAACCTTTTATGGTAAAGCGTTTCCGTTATAATAAATTAATATTTAGAGTCCGATATTTATTTTAAATAAATAATAATTCGGGAAATTACTTTTTCATTCATTTTTCTACTCTTATATTTGCAGCCGGCAAGTCTTATACGGCCAGCTCCTACAGAACTCCCCCAGGATCGGAAGATAGCAAGGGTATGCGGTTGAGCGGTGCGATGTAAGTAACTTGCCGGTTTTTTTTGCCCTG
>JBDTEF010000286.1:0-15812 GCA_039922615.1 Ginsengibacter sp. | reverse complement strand
TCCTCACTTTTTAACTTCCTACATTACCTTCATCTAATGAACCCTACAAAATACGATGTATTAAAAAGATACCTGCGTTCTATGTGGCGTATTAATAAGGAAGAATCAGAGAAGGATACACGCAATGAGATAATGTCTGAAGTAAGTTTTAAAGGAGCAAATCTTTGGCTGCTTGGCTTTACTATGATCATTGCATGTGTTGGGCTTAATATGAATTCTTCCTATGCGATAATAGGTGCTATGCTCATGTCTCCTTTGATGGCTCCGGTCATAGGAATGGGTTTCAGCATTTCGACTAACAATTGGAAAATGTTTAAAACCTGCGCCCATAACTGGGTTTTGTCTTTTGCAATAAGTCTTGCTGCGTCCACAATATATTTTTACATAACTCCTTTTTCAGAAGCTACCGAAGCTTTAAAATCATTTAGTCATCCTACTATCTATGATATCTTGCTTGCTTTTTTCGGAGGTCTCGCAGCATTTATTGGGATTACCCGTTTACGTGGCATAAAAGTTTTAGCAGGAGTAGCTGTTGCTACAGCCTGTATGCCGCCATTATCAACAGCCGGTTATGGTTTGGCTCATCTTCATATGAATTACTTTTTGGGCGGCACTTATTTCTATATTATCAATTGTATTTATATAGGCCTCGCTGTAATGTTATTGAGTAAATATATGAATTTTACAAAATTTGTTTCATTCAAGGCAAAACCTTTATCAGCCAAGATTGTGTACATACTTGCTTTCATTAGCCTTTTGCCCGCAACTTATTTTGCATGGCAATTAGTGGAGGAAAAGAAAACGGCTACTCACATCAATAATTTTGTAAACGATAATTTGAATAATGATAACATGACGGTTCTAAAAAAATATATTCTGTTGGATAAAAGCCCAAAAGAAATAGATGTATTTGTAGCAGGAAATGTATTGTCTGTTGCCGGTGAAGATTCTCTTAGCAAAAAATTGAATGCATATGGCCTCGGAAATTTTAAATTAATCATTCATGTCACGCCTGACCTGGAAGCAATACAGGCGGAACCCGACCTCCTTAAACAATTAATTTTAAAACAGGAAAAAAAATTAAATAAGCAAGACACCCTTATAAACTTTTTATCCAAAAGAATGGATAGTTTGGAGACAAAGAAATAAATATATAATGGAACCAATTGATGACCTTTATGTTTGCATTTTTATAAGGTTCCTCCTCTTTTCAATATCCAAATCCTTCTATGGTTATTCACTTTAACTTTACAGCTAAATTTAAATAATTCTCCATGATATCAATTGACAAAGAATCTCTCGCCAAACGGTTTATGACTTATGTACAAATAGACACCCAAAGCGATCCCCAAAGTGGAAAACATCCTTCTACTGAAAAACAAAAAGATTTGAGTAAAATATTGGTAGAGGAATTAAAGCAAATGGGAATTGCCAATGCAGAAATGGATGAGTATGGATATGTATATGCAACCATAGAAAGCAATACAGAAAAAAAAGTGCCGGTAATTTGCTTTTGCAGTCATGTAGATACTGCCCCTGATGCCAGCGGCACAAACGTGAAACCTATATTACATAAGAGTTATAATGGTGAGGAAATTATTTTGCCGGATGATACGACACAGGTTTTGTCTATTATCAATCATCCTTACCTGAAAAAGCAATACGGCGCTGACATCATCACCGCAAGTGGGAAAACGTTGCTTGGCGGAGATGATAAGAGTGGTGTAGCAGCCATTATGCAAGCTGCGGAATATCTCACGGCTCATCCTGAAATTTTGCATGGTGAGATTAAAATTCTTTTTACACCTGATGAAGAAATCGGCGAAGGCACTGCAAAGCTTGATATGAAAAAGTTAGGTGCTGATTTCGGATATACTTTAGATGGTGGCGAAGCCGGTAGCCTGGAAGATGAAACCTTTAGTGCAGATGCGGCAAAAATTGTGATCAATGGTGTAATTGCGCACCCCGGATATGCTAAAAATAAATTGGTAAATGCCATTAAAATTGGTGGTGAAATTTTGCATGCCTTACCCACCAATGAATGGGCTCCTGAAGCTACAGATAAGAAAGAAGGATTTGTGCATCCAACGCGTTTTGAAGGTATTGCGGAAAGAGCCGTTCTCGAGTTTATTGTCCGTGATTTTGACGATGATAAATTGAAAGAGCATGGCGAACGTTTACATAAAATTGCGCAGGACATTGCCGATCATTATTTGGGAGTAACCATAGAATTTTCTATTCATGAGCAATACAGGAATATGAAAAAGATTTTGGATGAACATCCGCAAATTGTAGCTTATGCCGCTGAGGCGATAACCCGATCCGGTTTAGAAGTATACACAGAAAGTATTCGTGGTGGTACAGATGGCAGCCGTTTAAGCTTTATGGGATTGCCTTGCCCAAATCTATTTACAGGAATGCAGGGAATCCATTCAAGACAAGAATGGATAAGCGTGAATGATATGGCGAAGGCCGCAGAAACAGTTGTGCATTTGAGCATGATTTGGGAAGAAAATAGTTAGGATTTATTTAATCAATTCAATTTAAATCAGAAAACTGAATGCCTTATTTTAAACAGGATAAACCATTTGTGGTGCCTACTACAGATGGAAAATTAATAGAAGAACATTTTGGTAAAGCAACTACCCAAACTGACAATATTAGCGTGGCGCATATGGTAGCACCTGCAGGCTGGAGTGAACCATTTCAAAATCCGGAATTTGATGAATATACCCTGGTAAGCAAAGGCAAAAAACTCTTTGAGGTAGATGGTGAAAAAATTATTGTAAAAGCAGGAGAAAGTATTTTAATTAAGAAAGGAAGTCGTGTTCGTTATTCAAATCCATTTGAGGAAGTTTGCGAATATTGGAGCGTTTGTATTCCTGCATTTTCTTTTGATAAGGTTCATAGGGAGGAGTAGGCTTTAAGTTATGTGCTGTGAGCTATGAGCTGTGAGTTTTGGGCTGTTGGCAAAATGTGTAATAACATCAGGTAGACACAAACATCAAAATCAAAAGTTATAATAATTTTTGGCATATTGTACAATGCTCAATGCTCAATGCTCACAGCTCAAAGCTAAAACCCACCACCTAACAACTACAACCTTGCATTTAACATTTACGTTAAAGTTATCGTTTGCCCCTCTTTCACCTTTTATTTATCTAATTACCTTTTATATTTGTCATCAAACCTAATTCAATGGATTTATTTTTCTTGCAGATCGATACCACAGCAATATCTCATGCGGCCGTACCAAAAGAACAAAATTTATGGGAAGTATTGGTAAGTGGGGGAGTGATCATGATTCCGCTTGCTATCCTGTTTGTTGGCGCATTGTACTTTTTTATTGAACGCCTGATAGCGATAAATAAAGCTTCGAAATTGGATAATAATTTCATGCGAATCATACGTGATCACATTTCCAGCGGAAATGTGGAAGCAGCAAAAAGTTTCTCCAGGAACAATGATAATCCTGTAGCAAGAATAATTGATAAAGGAATTCAGCGCATTGGTAAGCCAATAGATGCTATTGAAAAAAGCATGGATAATGTCGGTGCGCTCGAATTGTATAAGTTGGAAAAAAACATGTCAATCATTTCCATAGTAGCACGGATTGCACCACTCTTTGGCTTCCTGGGAACTATTATTGGTATGCTTGCGCTCTTCAAAGGAATTGCTGCGAGCACAGAATATACACCAAATACCATTGCTGATGGTATTTACATAAAAATGATAACATCCGCCACAGGATTGATTATTGGTATATTAGCTTACATTGGTCATAGCTATCTTGCAGCACAAATAACGAGGATTGAGAACAAGATGGAAATTGCCAGCGCAGAATTTGTAGATGTATTACAGGAACCAACAAGGTAGTACTAACGGCGATGATTATACGTTTAAAAGGAAATTCCAATTACTGAATAATTGAAATAATGAGCATAAGAAAAAGATTCAAAAATGATGATACTGAACTGGACACGGGCCCACTGAATGATATCCTGTTCATTCTTATGTTCTTCTTTTTGATTATTTCTACTATGGCCAATCCGAATGTAATAAAAATGAATAATCCGCGCGCCACAAGTGATGCAAAAGCAAAGCAGAGCGTGATTGTAAGTATTAATAAAAACCAGGAAATTTACCTTGGTCAAACCAAAATTGTTTTCGATTCTTTGGAAAGTCTCCTGAGAAGTCAATTAAAAATTGGTGATTCGATCAATAAGCCTGCTGTTGTAATAAATGCTGATTCCCTGGTAAGTTGGGGAGATATCGTGCGAGTAATGCAGGTAGCTAAAAAGCTTGGTGCGACTACGTCAGCGTCTGTAAGTGCTAAATAATTGTTGCACTAACCATTCTTTGTTTGCCATAAATATCCATTTTTATTTCGCTTAAAAAGCCGGACTCCTCAAATAGCTGTTTAATTTCTTTTGCATATTCTTCATGTATTTCAACATAAATTTTCCCATTTTCCCGGAGGTGTATTTTTGAGAAATGGATTATCTTTTCATAGAAAATAAATGGATTATTGTCCTCAACGAATAGCGCAATTCCCGGTTCATAATCCGTTACATTCTTATCAAGTAAGCTTTTTTCTGCAATCGGAATATAAGGTGGATTACTTACGATTATATTGAACGCAGGCATAGACTCCCATTGTGTTTCGTCTAAAAAATCAAGGTGGATTAATGTTATTTTCGCACCTAATTCATTTGCATTTCTTGTTGAAGTTTTCAATGCCATTTCACTCACATCTATCGAGCTGACTTCGGAAAATGGCAATTCCAATTTTAAAGAAATAGGAATACAACCACTACCGGTACCAATATCAAGAATTTTTAAATCTTTATTCGTTTTATTAATCGCTTTTACATCATTAATAATCCATTCAACTAACTCTTCCGTTTCCGGCCTTGGAATTAATACATGTTCATTTACAAAAAACTTTCTTTTATAAAACCATGCTTCATTCAACACGTATTGAACGGGTTTGTGAGAAAGCAATTCTGCCAAATATTTTTGAATTATATTCTGTGTTTCTACTGGTAAAATTAATTCTGTATTTTTTCTTTGCCATTTTTTTAAACCGGTTACATTTTCGAAAACCCAGTCACTTATATTATCTGCTTCCCGGCTTTCATACACTGATTCAAGTTGAAGGTTGAATTGTTTATATATTTCTATGGCATTCATTAGCGCAAACTTAATTATTTTGCAGGAGCACTTTTTAAAATGATTGATTTGCCTGAAGAAATATTTATGCAACGATGCATCCAGTTAGCCTTATTAGGTTCTGGTAAAGTAGCGCCAAATCCAATGGTGGGCGCTGTTTTGGTTTTCGAGGATAGAATTATTGGTGAGGGATTTCATGAAATGCATGGTCAGGCACATGCTGAAGTAAACTGTATTAACAGCGTATCTGAGGAAGATAAAATCAAAATTTCAAAAAGTACTTTGTATGTTTCCCTGGAACCATGCGCCCATTTTGGAAAAACACCACCTTGTTCAGATTTTATCATTCAACATAAAATACCTAAAGTAGTGATTGGTTGCACCGATATTTTCGCGCAGGTTTGTGGTATGGGTATTCAAAAATTAATCGATGCCAAAGTAGAGGTTGTCAATGGCGTTTTAGAAAAAGAGTGTATCGACTTAAATAAACGATTTTTTACGTTTCACAAAATAAAACGGCCATATATTATTTTAAAATGGGCGGAAAGTAATGATAATAAAATTGGCTCAATTGCAGGGAGAGTGATGATCAGTAATGATTACAGCAATCGCCTTGTTCATAAAATGCGTAGTGAGGAAGCCGCCATTTTAATTGGAACAAGAACTGCTGAAATAGATGATCCATCACTTACCACGAGACTTTGGAAGGGCTCAAATCCTGTAAGAATTGTCATAGACCCAGATTTAAAATTGGATCATTCCCTGCAAATATTTAATGCAGAAGCCCAAACAATTGTTTTTAATACACATAGAAATGAAACCATTGAAAAGATTCGTTTTGTAAAAATCGACCGGCAATATTTCTTATTAGAATTATTGCATTCTTTATACAATTTGAATATTAATAGTGTACTAGTTGAAGGAGGTGCTACTACCATTCAATTCTTTATCGATGCAGGAATTTGGGATGAGGCAGTTGTAATTACCAATGAAATAATGCTGATTGAAAATGGTGTTGATGCGCCAAAAATGAAAAATGCATTATTAAGAAATCAGGCAAACTATTTGAATGATAGTATCCATTATTACACAAATAATTGAAATAGTTTATTTGATATTGAAAAATAGCCTGTATCGAAAATAGGTCAGGAACTATACTGTTTTTATTGCCGCAATTATTTTCCCAAGCCAGCTATCTTTTATTGGAATGATCCACTTTTCCAACAAATCCTTTTTATTAAGCACTGTATTATTAAAATACAACGTTTCCGGTGTTAAAAAATGATTCTCAAATGAATAATCCAATTGTGCCATAGGTAGTATTTGTACTCTTTCCTTTACAATAAAAGCAAGGAGTTGACGATCTAACAAATGCACATTGTAATCCTTTTCCAGGTTCTTAATAATACGAACTGAAGAATCAGTGCTACATCCACTTACTTTTACTTTAGTTTCATCAGCGATCATAATAATGAATTGACCAAAAAAAAGGTTGGCAAAGGCAGTAACCTCATCACCATGACTATTCCATTCTTTACAGAAATTTTCCAGCGTCTCTTCAATTTCCAGTGCTTCACTGATGGTAAATAACCGGTTAGATTGGTAGATCCAGACCCTGGATTTATCACTAAAGTTGGCTGGTATACTGTCTTGAAAATGAATGTTCATAAATGTAAATTTAAATCTTTTAATCGTGTTGTCAAATTGGCCATTCACAAATAAAAAACCTCAAATCATTTTATTCAATTTGAGGTTTTATTTATTATTTAATTTAATTCTTTTTAATGGAATCAAACCAATTAAGCTGCTTGCCCTATTCTTTTCAAATACATAATATGAGAATGTATAGCCGTTGTCATTTTGCGGTATTCAATATATTCGATACCATATTCAGAACATAATTCCTTTGTAATTTCACTAATCGCCGGATAATGAATATGAGAAATTCTTGGGAATAAATGATGCTCGATCTGGAAATTTAATCCGCCAACGAGCCAGGAGATAACCTTGTTTTTTGTTGCAAAATTCGCAGTTGTATTTATCTGGTGGATTGCCCAATCATTCTCAATTTTTCCTGTCATTACATCAGGTAAAGGAAATTCTGTGTGCTCTACTGTATGTGCTAACTGAAACACGATGCTAATTGCCAAACCCGTAACCATAGTGATGATCAGGAAACCAACTAACCAGGAAACAAATCCCATCAACATAATAGGCAATGCTACAAACATGAATGCATATATTACTTTTGCTGCCCAGAAAGAAAAATGTTCATACGGTGTCATTTTTCTCAAAGGCACCGTACCAATTCTTTTCTTGAAATACTTTTGGTAGTCAGTTAGAAATATCCAGATCAAATGAAGTTGGGTATATAAAATCCAGAAATAAATGTGTTGGAATTTGTGAATTTTCAATTTCTTTTGGGTTTCTGCGAAACGCATCCATGGACCAGCTTCTATATCATCATCTACACCATCGATATTGGTAAATGTGTGATGAATAATATTATGTTTTGCATTCCACATAATGGCGCTTGCACCAAGAAAATTCAATGAAGAACCTGCCATTTTATTCAGGACTTTATTTTTGCTGAAAGCACCATGAGCGCCATCATGCATTACATTAAACCCGATAGCCGCCGTAAGCATACCGAAAAAGATACATTCTGGAATTGCTACCCATGCGTTGGGAGTGAAAAATACAAGGTGAACGTAAATGGCAAGGTAGCTTGCACATAAAAGAATTCCCTTAAAAAGTAAAGAAGAATTACCGACGGAAGAACGTTTTGTATCAATAAAATATTGATTGACACGATTTTTTAACGCGGCATAAAAATCTCCTTTTCCCTGTATGAATTTGGGTGTAGTCATTTATAATGGTATTTTAATTTTAAGTTGTTTTTTGTATGAATGCTTCCAGGCTTTTAACACCAATCATTTTCTTCGAAATAAATCCTTCCGCATATTTTACACCAATCATTTTGCCAAACATGGCTGCCCTGCTTACGACGCTTTCAAAGAATTCAGGTGATGAAATATAGGTCTGTGGTTCGTCATCTGTCTTTTCTCCGGTAAAAAACTGCGTATTAAATGCTTTGATCGCCTCTATCTTTTCCTCCATTACATCAGAAATATCAATTACAAAATCAGGCTCAAAATACATGTCCTGTATATAATTGAATACATATTTCGGCCGCCAAACCTCCTGGGTCACACCGTTATCTGTCGTTTCAATTTTTCTTAATCCTGATAGAAAGGCTGCCTCCTCTACTAATCTTGCTGCTCTTCCATGATCAGGATGCCTGTCATCAGGCGCATTTACAAAAATGACTTCCGGTTGATATTTTCTAAGAACTGATATTATTTTTAACTGGTTTTCTTTATCGTTTTTGAAAAAACCATCAGCCATTTTAAGGTTTTCCCTTACATCTACTTTTAATATTGCAGCACTTTTTCCTGCTTCCTCTTTTCTCGTTTCTGCAGAGCCACGTGTGCCTAATTCACCTTGTGTCAGATCTGCTATCCCTGTTTTTCTGCCATTTAATTTTTCAATTAATAGAGAACCTGAACAACTTAATTCAACATCATCGGGATGCACGCCAAACGCAAGTAAATATAATTTCATTAACTTTTAAAACTCAACTGATAGATTGTACAATAAAGGTGCAAGATAAGTTAAAAAATGCTATTTTTTAATACGGATCCTGTTATAATTGTCATTAAAATAAGTAAATATTTTTAATAAGTTTAAATTTTTCCGTTCTGCGAAAACTCTTATGAGGAATAGCCATACATCCGTTGAACTTCTCTAACAATTGTTTCCATCTCCGCATCTTTTCCAGCCGCCTCGTAGGGTTGTTTTAGATCACTTCCAAAAAGAAAAGCAACAGTTTGCCAGAATCTTGCAGTAAACCCGCCTTTCAATTCTTTTAAAATATCATAGCAATTGGTGCCACCTGTTTCCCGGTTGATGAGTTTCATGAGTACTTTACCCTGGTAAACAGAAAGGTTTGTAAGGGGATCAGTGAATTCTTTCTTCAATTCTTTTTCCCTGCTATTGATATAAGTATGAATGAATTTTTTATCATTACTTGTTGAGATGTGTCGCTGAATATCATTAAAAACATATCCGGCTCTTTTTGCATATGGGTAGGTGACATATATGGCATTCCGTAGGCGCGTCCATTCAGCTTTTCGTGGATCACCAGGTTTCCAGAAATAAACCCCTGGTAAAATTTTGGCCTCTATTGTATCGCCATTATAAACAACGGCACCGGAGATAATAGTATCATTAACGCCGTATTTTGATACAGCCTGGCACTGAACGGCGTTTTTGCTAATCATTAATATAATGAAGATGAGCAAAATTTTATTGCCTTGTATTGGTTTGAATAGATGCATTTATTTACCTACGTAAATTTATACTAATAGAATGTAATGCAAAGTTATTTCTTGTAGATTCAGCCCGTTTTTTTGAGTATCGTGCAATATGCTACGCATTGGCAAGGAGAAACATATAAATAAGCGAAAGCAATACAAAACCGATGGCAAATGCTGAAATCAATTTAGCGGCTTTTGCCCTCCTAACCAGGGAGATTACAAACCCCAATGCCATAATAATAAGTCCGACCCACACCAAATTTATATAAGGGAAAATGAAAGCTTTTAAAGTAATAAAATCTGTTGGTGCATTATTTTCTCTTATGCCTACTTTAAACTTTTGATCTTTAGTAATTCCTGAAAGATTTAGATAAATATTTTGGGTGATGACAGTATCATCTATGAAACTTAACTGTTGATTACTGATGGTAAGTGCCGGGTATGCTTTGTGCCTTGTACTGTCATTACCATGTACAGTAATATCCGCCACAAGGGCTGTATCATTTGGCGTAAAATGAAATCTTTCATTATCCGGATTTTTTTCAACGCTGTTCAATACAAAATAACCTTTGTCATAAAATGCTGAATCACCTATCGCCATTTCTTTTATTTTAAAAGTGGTGGTATCGTCATCCGTTTTATGAACGGAAATGGTTGAAATATAAGTAAATACATCATGTGTAAAATAATGCCTTGTATCAGGATTAGAGCTTAAATTGTTGTCTTTCATCCTGTAGGAATCGGGTGACAACACAAAGTTTTCAAGCGTTTCTCCCGTTTTTGGATCTTTCTTTTCAAAGTGCAAATGATAGAATGTCCTTGTTTTTTCATTAGCTGATGTAGAATCATCCATGTAGGTAACAATATACCTTCCCATCTGGGTAGGTATCCCTTTGAGCAAAGTCAGGTTCTCCATCGGGTTTTCTGTCGATCTTCCCGTAGGATCTTTATCAAAAGGAATATTAATCCCGGTAAACCTGTTATCACTGATCACATTTTTGTTCCCGGAAGAAACCAACATTCCCGCAATCATCAGCGTAAAACCGACGTGGGCAATAGCACCGCCCCCGGCTTTTAAATTGCCTTTAAGTACAGTTTTAAGATAGCCTGTATTTGCGACAACTGCGTAGATACTTGCAAATAATGCGAGATAAATAGCAGCCAGGAAGCCAGGCCCTTTTTTTACGTACTCTATTGGATATATAAATCCTAATAAAACAGAAATAACCAGTGCAATTCCAAAAGGCCATATCAATTTAGAAATAAGGTATTTTTTTGGCGTGTTTTTATAACGGAAATATTGCCCGGACCCTGTGAGCAAGCCAATAATAATTGCCACTAAAACCAATACTTTATTGTAAGTAAATTCCCTGTCCTGCGGATCAGCCAGATTGGTTCCAAATATTTTGTTGTAAACCGGTAAAGAAGTAACAGCGATAATAAATATGGCGGATAGAAATAAAACTATCGAACCAATAAACATCCAAAATTCACGGGATGAAAGATTTTCTTCTTTTTGTATTGACGGAATCTTATTAAAATTTTTAAAGAATAAAAATAACACCGGAACAGTTATACCTATGACGTATAAACCAATAAGGATATTCATGCTCAAACCTGCTTCTGTAAACGAATGCACAGAAGTATCGCCTAAAATACCGGTACGCGTTAAAAACGTTGAATATAATACGAATAAATAGGAGAGTATGGTAAACAGGTACGCTGCCCTCAATGCATTTCCTGTGGCTTTATAAATCACCATGCAATGGAGACCTGCCACCATAATGATCCATGGAACCAAAGAAGCATTTTCAACCGGGTCCCATGCCCAATACCCACCAAAAGATAACGATTCGTAAGCCCATTTACCACCCATCATGATGCCAACTCCTAAGACCATCCCACTGAAAAGTGCCCAGGGAAGTACAGGTTTTACCCAACTTCCGAAATCTTTATTAGATAAAGAAGAGAAAGCAAAAGCGGTAGGAATCAATGTGCTGGCAAATCCCAGGAATAATACCGGAGGATGTATCACCATCCAATAGTTTCTTAAAAGCACATTTAAACCTATACCATCTTTGATGAATGATAAATAGTTCGACTGTGAAAAAATAGGACCCGCCAATTCATTTCTGGTTAGATTAAATGGATTACTGCCTATCTTGGTCCCGAACATATAAATGCCCAAAAGCATTAATGTTAGAAAAAATTGGGCAGTATTCACAATGGCCATTACAGGCGCTTCGCGTTTTTTGGCTGTTAATATAACAATACTACCTAAAACACAATGCCAGATGGACCATAAGAGAAAGCTTCCTTCCTGGCCTTCCCAGATACATGCCAATAAATACTTTGCCTCTAACTCCAATGAAGCGTGCTTATAGGCATAGAGGTATTCAAAATAGTGATGTGAACAGATATAATATATGCAGGCAAAAACACTGATAAGGGAAATAAATTGGAGAAAAAATGCGCCTCTTGCAAATCGCATCCAATAACCTTTTTCATTTTCAAGGGAAATCCTGGAAGCCTTAAAATAGGCTATCGCGGAAACAATTGAAGTTACGAAAGCCAATAATACAAAAAAGTGACCTATCTGGCCAGGCAGTAAGTGTTCGTTTTCAAATGTCATGGAGAAATCTTAATTGGTAGTAAGCGTTTTTTCTAATTGTGATTTATCATCCTTGTATTTCGATGGGCACTTCAACAAAATATTATCACAATCAAATACATCACCATTCATAGTGCCTTTTAAAACTACACGCTCGCTTGTTTCCAATTCAGGAGGTTTGGTGTTTCTGTAAATAACCCTGGTGCTGCCACCTACGCTATCTACTGCATAAAATGACAAATAATTCGGATCCTTAATTGCGTCGTATTGAATGGGTTTCGATTTATCTAATTTGGCAATCATGTGCACATAAGTGCCTTGCTTTTCTTTGGCGGAAGCAATGGTGTCATATGTCGAAAAATCTACAGAATACATAAGTAAAGCGCCAATTGCAGCGGCAATTGTAACCAAAATAATGATACTTGAAGTTTTCATGTTTTTTATATTTTTTAGAAGTTGCAAATTTAGGCAAAAAATAGATGCAATCCTTTATAAAACCATATATAAATAATCAGAATTGGTAACAGTTCTTCTCTGTTACCAATTCGATAATTTACCATCGGAATTGATTATTACATCTTTGATAGAAATAGTAAGCAATAGATACAAAAAACGGTATTATTTCTTTTTGACTGCGCGAAAGTTTCCATTAGGTTGTTGAAATATGATAGCCACTATTTTGTTCATTTCGTCTCTATCAAATTTTACGCTATATCCCGATAATGTTTTTATGGTGAAAAGGTCGGTGCCAATGGGAAGTAAATCATAGATGGGTTGGCCAGGAATAAATGCAGTAATTGAATTATCGCCTTTTAAGGAAATTTTTATTTCCGTTCCACCGAGATCAAATGCGCCAACATATTGCTGCAAACTATCTTTACTTACGTTGATTACAACAGGCTTTTTGATAAATTCTATATCCTTATCTGTGTCAAATTTGGTAGTAAGACTTGATAACTCTCCGGAATTGTCTGTGCGGAAATTTATTTTTGGTCCTTCAGCTGTACTGTCTATACCATCTTCCTTATCGATAAAAATGGCCCCGAATACATCATAATAATCGTGTCGTAGCCAAATATCCTGCTTACCCAATTTAGCAAATAGGGAATCTTTCTGTTCATTTACAATGATATTTCCATAAGCAGGGTTGTTATAGATGCCTTCAAAATCTTTTAAAGGATGAGAAGTAGTTGTTATCTTTTTGGGCTTATTTACTTTGGCTGAATCTTCGCTGAGACTTGTCGACTTTGCTTTTTTATCAGCTGTTTTTAGAATTGTCTGCCAATCACGGTATTTCAGGTCAAGCATTCTGTCAGCGAGGATATTTCGTACGACACCCGGTACCATAGATCCGTTCTGATTACATAACACAATAATTCCAATACTATCAGAAGGAAAAAAACAAGTGCTTGCGCTAAATCCATCAATGTTGCCACCATGCTCTACACGGTAATGTCCGCGATAGGAAGCCAGCATCCATGCCAATCCATAATCAGAAAAGAATACATCTTGACTTTCTTTTGTCGGAAGTCCGCCACCAATCGCCATTTGAGCGGTTTGGGCTTCTTTTATATATTCCACCGGCACTATTTCTTTTCCTTTGTATTTACCACCATTGATCCACATAGTTACCCATTTTGCCATATCCATTACAGTACTATTGATACTTCCGGCAGGTGACATTGCATCAATATCATAAAATTCCATATTGCTGATTAAAGAGTCTCGTTTTACCTTGTATCCTTTGGCTGCATCCGCATAAGTCATTCTTTCTTTTAATAAAAGATTGGAATTCGTCATTTCCAAAGGGCCGAATAATTTCTCCCGAATATTCTCCTGGTATGTTTTCCCGGTAATTTTACTGGCAACCACTCCCTGTAAAAAATACATCCAATTGTTATATTGCCATTTTTCCCTTAAACCTGCTGTCGGTTCAAAATATTGAATACGTTGTATTAAGCTATCTAGTGAAGATGTCTGCCACATATACCAGGAAAAATCATAACGTGGAATGCCGGTGCGGTGGCTCATCATATCACGGATCGTTACTTTGTTGGTTAGATCCTGGTCGTAAAATTTTAAGGAAGGTAAATAGGTAGTTACCGGTTTATCAAAATCGACCAAACCATCTTTTCGCAAAATTCCCATTAGCGAAGCTGTAAATGCTTTTGTACAGGATCCTATCGCAAATTGAGTATTTACTGTAACGGGTTTCTTCATTTCTTCATCTCTGTATCCGAAACCTTTGGCATAAACAACTTTGTTTTTTTCTACTACAGCCACCGCAAAACCGGCAGCTTTCCATTCGTTCAGCACCCTGGAAAAGGAAGTGTCCAATCCTATAAACCGCTTATCAATTGATTGTTTTTGGGCATAGCAATTTGAACCTATAAAAAGTATAAGTAAAATAAACCCCATATTCAGTTTTACAATTTTGGCGGTATGCATTTTAGTATTTTTTTCAAAAGTAAATTTTTTTCAAATAGTTCATTATTAAATATTTAGAGATTATTAAATGATGATTTAAAATCAAAAATTTTAGATAGCCGCATTTTTAACATCGGAAGCAGTAATTAAACCAATGACCATATGTATAATTAGAATCAATAAATTACCTTTGCGTCCCAAAAAAAAAATAAAAAAAATGGCGGACCTTTCAAATTTTGATCCTAATTCAGTAGGCAATCCTAACAACAATATTTTTGGACTTCCTTTTACTGAAGAAAATGCACAATTGATTCTGCTACCTGTGCCATGGGAAGTTTCAGTAAGTTATAAAGCGGGAACAGCGCGGGCCGCGGAGCATATTTTTAAAGCTAGTTTCCAGGTAGATCTTATTGACGATGACATAGAAGATGGCTGGAAACGCGGATTTTTTATGCGTGAAATGGATAAGAATGTGTTGCAGAAAAGTGATTATTTACGGAAGGAGGCAGAACTTTATATCAATTATATCACCGAAGGAGAAGAAGTTGCAAAGAATAAATTCATGTGCAAGGTCTTGAAAGAATTAAATGAAGGCGCTGTTTTTTTAAATCAATGGGTATATGAGCAAACCAAAGAATTGCTGGATGCTGGTAAAATGGTAGGATTGGTTGGCGGAGATCATTCTACTCCTTTTGGTTTTTACAGGGCAATCGGAGAAAAGTTTGGCGATTTTGGTGTATTGCAAATAGATGCGCATGCAGATTTAAGGCCGGCTTATGAAAATTTGAATTATTCACATGCATCCATTATGTACAATGCGCTCCAGGAAAATAAGCATATTGCCAAATTGGTGCAAATCGGTGTAAGGGATTATTCATTAGGTGAGAAGCAGTTTATAAATGACAGCAATGGACGCATCACCACTTTTTTCGATAAGGACATTAAAGAGCGGCAATATGAAGGGGAAACCTGGCAAACTATTGTAGCAGATATTATTAATGAGTTACCGCAACAAGTATTTATAAGTTTTGATATTGATGGCCTGGATCCGAAGCTTTGCCCAAACACGGGAACACCCGTTCAGGGCGGGTTTGATGTGCAACAGGTTTATTATCTATTTAAGAAAATATTGAAAAGTGGTCGCCATATCATTGGATTTGATCTGAATGAAGTAGGTATAAGTACAAATGAGTGGGATGAAAATGTGGGGGCAAGAATTTTAT
>JBDTEF010000285.1:0-6819 GCA_039922615.1 Ginsengibacter sp. | reverse complement strand
CACAGTGAAGCACTCGGAGGAATTGACAGGTTTACTTTTCAGATGGATGTTGGTATTCCTCATGAGAAATTGTTAAAGTCAATAGAAATAATTGGACAGAAAGTGTCTCAGTTGGTTAATAAGTAATAGCTAGGATCAAGTATGCCCAATAATAGCCTGTTAAATACTCCTTTCGCCAAAGCGGAAATTCTTATTAGCAATGTAGGGATTGCTAGTCTCGCAAATAGGCGGTAAAACCTCAAAAATTAATGATGCACCTGATGTTCTCTCCAGAGAAATGGATCGCAAGTACCTTATCTAAGTGGAAGTTACCTGACTGAATTAATGCCATTAAAGAAATAAAATGTTTTACAAAATCCAGGGAAGAGGAATTTTTTTATTTTGTTTTAGCAGTGCCCATCTTATTAATCGTAATTAATTGTTCACTTTGCATTAATTCTTTTCCAGTTGATTTTGAGAAATTGCCCAAACTAATCGTTGTGATAAGGTCAACCCTGATCATACCTGCCAGGTTTGAAACCAACTAATTTCATCCTTATTTTTTACCATCTTTATAATATCAATTTTATTAATCATTATTATAAAGATTGGAATTGCAATTTCTGCATCTCCATAAAAATTTCTAAGAGGATAATTTTTCTTTACAGGTTAATAGAAATAATATAGCCACAGTGTGTGGTATATTGGGACAGTAATAGTTGCGATAATTCATAGATTGGTACTCGGAAGTCCATATACTTCCACACTTTCACCATTATGTAGGCAAGTCATCTAAAAAAAGCATTTATACAGCAGTTAAAAGATTTTAGAGATGTATTATCATCATCCTAAAAGGAAATGTTGTTAAAATAAAAGCTATAAATATGATGGTGAGTTTACCCTCTTTATTGACTAATCAATTTTTGTACATCTACTCTTGCCATGTCCCTGATAGCCTCAGCAATATTATTGGCATCAATGCCTATTTCATCATATAATTGTTTAGGGGAACCGTGCTCAATAAAACGATCGGGAATACCTAGAATCTTAACTTCTGCATGGTAATGATGTTCATTCATAAACTCTAAAATAGCCGAGCCAAATCCACCCACAACTGTTCCATCTTCTACGGTAATTATTTTAGCATAATTCTGAAATACTTCATGCAATAATTGTTCATCCAAAGGTTTTACAAAACGAATATCATAATGTGCCGGATTTATTCCTTCTCTTTTTACATCCCTGATGGCAGAAGCTGCAAAATTTCCGGGATGACCAAAAGATAAAATAGCTATTTCTTCACCATCTTTTAGTTTTCTTCCGGTGCCTATTTTAATTTCTTTCATTTCCGTTTTCCAGGCAGCTTTTACTGCTTCTCCGCGTGGATAACGAATCACAAAAGGATGGTTTGTGCTTTCTAACTGCGCAGTGTACATGAGATCTCTTAGTTCACTTTCATTCATAGGTGCACTTACAATCATGTTAGGTATGCAACGCATATAAGCAATGTCATACGCACCGTGATGAGTAGGCCCGTCTTCGCCAACTAATCCTGCTCTGTCGAGGCAAAATACGACCGGAAGATTTTGAATGGCTACATCGTGTATGACCTGGTCATAAGCTCTTTGCATAAATGAAGAATAAATATTGCAAAAAACTTTTAATCCTTGTGTTGCCATACCTGCGCTCAATGTTACAGAATGTTGTTCACAAATGCCCACATCAAATGCCCGGTTAGGCATTGCTGCCATCATATATTTCAGCGAACATCCGCTTGGCATAGCTGGTGTCACAGCCATAATTTTATTATTCTTTTCGGCAAGCTCAATCATAGTATATCCAAATACATCCTGGTATTTGGGCGGTTGAGGCACATCAAATTTCTTTTTATAAATCTCCCCGGTTATTTTATCAAATAAACCAGGTGCGTGCCATTTGGTTTGGTCTTTTTCAGCTAACTCGTATCCTTTCCCTTTTACTGTTTTTATGTGCAATATTTTGGGACCAGGTAATTCTTTTAAATCATTTAATGTGTCTACAAGATTGGTCAGGTTATGACCATCGATTGGACCAAAATACCTGATATTGAGTGCCTCAAAAAGGTTACTACTCTTGCTCACCATGCCTTTCAGTGAAGCTTCGATTTTAGAAACCATTTTTCTTGAAAAGGTTTTCCCCGGAAGTTTTCCTAAAGCTTTCCAAAAATCATCTCTAAATTTATTATAAGTTTGAGAAGTAGTGATATCGGTCAAATATTCTTTGAGTGCGCCCACATTAGGGTCAATACTCATGCAGTTGTCATTTAAAATAATCAACAGGTTGCTTTTTTCAATTCCTGCATGATTCATGGCTTCAAAAGCTTCTCCAGCCGTCATGGCGCCATCGCCAATTATGGCTACATGCTGGCGATCATCTTCACCCTTATAATGCGATGCCATGGCCATTCCCAGCGCAGCAGATATAGAGGTGGAAGAGTGCCCTACACCAAACGTGTCATATTCGCTTTCGCTTCTTTTTGGGAAACCGCTTAGCCCTTTGTACTTTCTATTGGTAATAAAATTATCTCTTCTACCCGTAAGGATTTTATGACCGTAAGCCTGGTGACCCACATCCCAAACCAATTGATCATAAGGCGTATTAAATACATAATGCAATGCCACCGTGAGTTCTACCACACCCAGGCTAGCCGCAAAATGTCCGCCATGTACGCTTACTACGTCTACAATGTATTGACGCAATTCGTCATTTAACTGGTGTAATTGCGAGCGGTCCAACTTTTTAAGATCTGCGGGGGAATCAATATTTTGTAATAAAGGGCCGGGTGTAATATCCATTTCAAATAAATTAATGTGTAAAAATAAGCTATTTTAGCGCTAAAACAGTAGAGTGGGCTTTGGTATATAATTCTTTTTTCTTTTTAACTATTTCGATTAGTTGTCATCCTCAATTACTGGAAATCTACCTGGCGTAAGTAATAAAATAATTAAAGTAATAATAGCTACTATTATCAATCCCACGTATACAAGATGAGTAGCTGCAAAAAACGATTCTCTTAAATACGTTGTAACCAGGGGCGTGGATTTATGCGATTGAAGCGTTTCTATCACCTCGTTTACCCCGGGAAGTTTTGATTGAATATTGATGGGCGCATTATGCAACTGATTAGAAAGTACCGAATTAAAAACTGCCGCAAAAACCGCGGCCCCAATACTTTGACCAAAATATCTTGAAAACATATTTGCACCTGTAACTACGCCTCTTTGATTCCATTTTACAATTGATTGAACTCCCACTAAAATGGGCGTGGACATCAGGCCAAATCCCGCACCCAATAGCATTTGGACAGTTAATAATACCCATACAGGACCGGGAAAAGGCATTAAAATAAATGCTAACGCCGCCATCAAGGCGATAATTATTCCGGTAATTGCGGTATTTCGAAAACCAATCCTCAGGTATAATTTACCCGAAAGTGAAGATGAAAGTGGCCATGTAAGGCTCATACTCGCTAGAATAAAACCTGCTGCGATTGCACCAAGCCCTGTAACAGATTGGGCAAAAACAGGTAAAAACATATTAGGTGCCATCATCATAATGCCCATGCCTATCATTGCCAGGTTTGAACCTAACAAAACCTTGTTCTTCCATATCCACGCTGGCATAATAGGCTCTGCAGATCTTTTTTCTACCTGCATCGTAATAACGATGAATAATATCGCTCCCGAAAAAATACCAAGCGTTTGGGAAGAAATCCAGGGCCATGATTGGCCGCCCTGTAATAAGCCATACATAAGTATCCCACCCGTTATCAGCATAAATAGCGCACCGCTCCAATCAATTTTGTGGCGATGATGTGGTGCTTTTTCTTTGACGAATAATGCGATCAGGGCAATGGATGCAATACCTATCGGAAGGTTGATCAAAAATATCCATCGCCATGAAGCATATTCTGCAAATGCACCTCCCAGGGTAGGACCTAAAATAGCCGCCATCCCCCAAACGCTGGAAAGCCATCCCTGAATTTTTGCCCTTTCTTTGATGGAATAAATATCGCCTGCCAATGTATTTACTGTAGCCATGACTGCACCTGCGCCCAGCGCCTGCAATCCCCGAAAGAAAATCAGGGAATACATATTCCACGATGCTGCACAACTGGCGGAACCAACAAGGAAAATAATAGTTCCAAAAATTAAAATTGGTTTGCGACCATATACATCGGCTAACTTTCCGTACACAGGAATGGTAATCGTTTGAACCAATAGATATATGGAAAATACCCAGCTAAATAGAGAAAATCCACCAAGATCACCCACAATCTGTGGAATAGCTGTTGAGACAATTGTACTATCCATTGCAGCCAGGCTCATTGTGAGCATAAGAGCAGCCAAAACCCAGCCGCGCCTTATTGGTTTTACAGCCTCAGTGTCAATTTGATCCATGAATGGTTTATGGTTAAATTAAAACATGGCTAAATAAGGGCCAAAAATGAAAGATTCAATTAATTCCAAATAATTCTGCGAAGATTTTTCTTCCGGCAGTATTTCCAAGTATGTGCGAACTGGCTCTTTCGGGATGGGGCATCATGCCTATTACATTTCTTTCTTTATTACAAATGCCGGCAATGCCATTCAGGGAACCGTTTGGGGAATGCTTTTCATGAATATCACCATGTTCATCACAATACCGGTACAGAACCTGGTTGTTTTTTTGTAATTCCTCAAAGCCATCATCACCAATATAATATCTGCCTTCACCATGGGCAATAGGAATTTCATGAATTTGATGGTTGTTATTATTTTCACCTGTGATAAATACATTTCTGCAAATAAATTGCGTGTCTGCATTTTGTAATAATACACCCGGCAGTAACCTGCTTTCACAAAGAATCTGGAACCCATTACAAACGCCAAAAACTTTTCCTCCTTTATTGGCAAATTCAATCACACTTTCCATCATCGGGCTAAAACGTGCAATAGCACCACATCTTAGGTAATCTCCATAGCTGAAACCGCCGGGAAGGACAATGCAATCATCGGTGGAAAACATAGATAAATCTTTGTCTTTGTGCCAAAGGGTAATTACTTCCTGCTTTAAATCGTTTTTCAATGCATTGATCATGTCTCTGTCACAATTGGAACCGGGGAAAATAACTACGCCAAATTTCATTTATATCAATTTAAAGTGTCCAAAGATAATTCTTAGAAAATTATTTCTTAAAATACTGCATATAAATTACAAAACCCACCATCAGCCATTGTAAAATGATGACCACATATTTTTTATTTGGATAGAAAAATACAGCACTTATGAATGCAGCAGCAGGCACAGTGGCTAATATCCAGTATTCAAAATTGTTACTTAAGCTGATAAATGGTATTATTAAAGTCACAATAAAATACAAAAGCATTAGCGACCAGCTTTTACGAACTTGTACAATTTGTTTTCCCGAATTGGATTGCACAAAAAATCCACCAATAAAAGCGATTACCAACAGGAAAATCATGGCAGCATACCCTTCATTATTTTGGGCAAAAATGGGAAAGGATATTTTGAACCCGGGAAGTGAAAAACTATATATTTTATCGCGAAGGAAATACCATGCAAATAAGAAATACCAGGTTACTGCTATGCCCATTATGGCAATGATCCATTCTGATGCTTTAAATGCGCGCGTGATAAGTAATGAAAAAAGAATAAGTATTAGAAAAGCGATGGAAGGAAAATATAAGAAAGAACAAATTGCCACCACCATTCCAATATTAAAAAGGGAAGACTGCACATGTTTATTATTATATAAATTGGTCATTTTACCCCATACCCAAATTAATAATGTGTTGATAAGAAGTGGAGCACTCAACACATTCCATTCTAAAAAAAATGAAGTTATTAATAAATAACTCATTGCTGGCAGGTAGTTTGGTTTGATGAGAGACCTTCTTCTCATCATAAAATGATTCAGGCTGATTGCCTGGGAAAACAGCAGCAAATAAGTAATGATTGAATAGCTGATAGGATAATGATCCATAAAAGGTTTTACAAAACCCAGTATATCATTGAAAAGAAATCCATCTGATTTTTGAATGGTTGAAATCTGTGGTGACAGAAACCATCCCATTTTTAGCACCAGACCGTATACAAAAAGCAGGAATGTATTTAGGGGATTGTTAGCCTTAAAGGTACCAGTCAAAATGATGATTTAATTGAGCCGCAAAAGTAGGAATTATTGAAGCAATGACAGGTGCATTTTAGCCATCAACGCTAAAGTGTGTTTAATAATTATGGAAAAAATATTTTTACCAGTTTTAATATTTCAATATTCAGTAATTCTATGTGCCAATTGGCTAGCAGGAATTATATGATCAAAAAAATAGTATACTATTTTTTGCAAATATTTCCCGAAACGACCCATTCAAATGGTAAACTAATATTCAATTTTTGCGAAGCAAATAAAGTTTCTATAGGTGCAGGGAACTATCATTTGATTGGCGCTCACTTGTTTTGCAAACCTGGGCATGAATTCATATCCCCTGTCAAGATTATGTAGTGGTGGATTTCGGTCAACATCACCCGTGGAAGTAATACTTTGGTCACTTAGAATCTGCTTGCGTCTTTCCATATTGTTGAATAAGAAATGAACTTGTCCCCCGGTAAGCATTTCAGCGTAAGAAAGGTAATTGTCATTGTCATCATCAAATTGCTCTTTTGCTACTACGCTACTCCATTCAATTTTGCCGGTACTATCCATACTTAAAATAACAATATTGTTATATAAATAACGAACAGGATTATAATTATTATACCTGTTGCCATAATAACCATTTGAATAAGGAGAATAGTAAT
>JBDTEF010000284.1:0-3572 GCA_039922615.1 Ginsengibacter sp. | reverse complement strand
TTATTCATAATGGCCTAAAACAGAATGAATAAAGATACTGTCGTCATGGATTTCGTACACTAATCTATGTTGTTGATTTATTCTACGATACCAGTAACCGGCAAGTTCATATTTTAACGGTTCGGGTTTTCCAGTACCTTCAAATGGATGTTCGGAGATTTCTAGTAATAGTGCTAATAATTTTTTGAGAACAACTTTATTGCCAGACTTTTTGTGGAAATCAATATCGATATTCGCTTGTTTTGAAAACTCCAAATGGTAACTCATTAGAGTCCTAAGAAATTTTTCAAATCAGCTTTTTCAACACGAACAAAATTACCTTGCTTGAATTCTTGTTTACTTTTTTTTATTTTAGCTACAAATTCAGGGTTATAAAGATTATCATTTGTAGTTACTTCAAATTCTATATTAAGCGCTTTTATAAATGCCTTTAAAGCGCTTGCTTGATCTTTAGTGGGATGAACTATATAAATGTCTTCTGTTTGCATGAGGCTACAAATTTATGATAATTTTTCTTACCGCTTTGGAGTCAACAAAGGAAAACCTGTCATAATAAGAATTGATGATTTAATTTATGGATGTGTTTAAATAATATAGTGTCGGTTAAAGTTATAGAAATAAACTGTGCAAATCCTACCAACACCATATCGTATCGGCCGCTGAAGAAAGCGTACCGGACATACAAATAACTATTCCAGTTTTTACATAAAAATATTCTTACCTAAACTCAATCGCCTTCACGGGTTGCACTTTTTTCACCAACAAAGAAGGAATTGCCAGCATCAAAAAACAAATAACCAGTGTAATGCCATCCACTGCTGCAACCTGCCACCACACTATATCTGCGTGTGCCTTACTCATAAAATATGCTTCCTCATCTAATTTGATAAATCCCGTGGCTTCCTGTAAATAACATATACCTAAACCTAATATAGTTCCGGCAATTACTCCGGTAATGGCGATGATTGTAGTGTTGTAGATAAATATTTTTCGAATGCTGAAATTTGATGCGCCAATCGCCTTTAAAATACCAATCATATTTGTGCGCTCCAATACCAAAATGATCAGACAGGTTATCAGGTTTACTACCGCAATCACCATCATTATCAATAACAAAATATTTTTGATACGCCCCTGCAAATTCAGCCAATCAAATATGTTTGGATATATTTCCTCAATAGTTTTACTATACCATTCATCGGGCAAAATATTTGCTTCATACAAATAATTATTCACCGTGTCTATTTTTTTATAATCTTTTAAAAAGATTTCATAGCCACCTATTTCATCGGGTGCCCAATCATTTAATCTTTGAATGAGCCTGATATCGCCGAGACAGAAGTTATGGTCATATTCCTCGATACCTGTTTTGAAAATTCCGGCAATTCGCAGTTTTCTTGCACGTTGTTTTCCGTCAGGCTGTATAAATAATATGATGGCGCTATCACCTACATCCGCTTCCAATTGATTGGCTGTATAAGCAGATATATTAATGTCTTTACTATAACTGCTATCGGCAAAAGAAACCCATTTTCCCCTTATGAGAAATTGATTGATCCTGTTGAAATCGAAGCTGCTGTCTACCCCTTTCATCAATACACTTTCAATATCATCTTTAAACCGGATGATAGAAGATTTGGTCGCATATCTCTCCACAGATTTTATCTGGGACATATGTTTTAATTCAAACTCCAGGGAATCATTCCTTCGTATTGGTGACTCTTCGGCAATATTGGCAATCGCCATAGTGCTTTGCTGTACGCGGATGTGACCCCAAAAACTAAATACCTTGTCACTGATCACATTTTGAAAACCATTTACAAAGCTCAATGCAACTATCATGATGGCTACGCTTATCATAGTAGCAGTGATGGCAAGGCCAATGATAAATTTGGAAAAAGTTTTTTCCTTATTAAAGGCTATTCGCTTCGCAATAAAAGATGAAACATTCAATCCGCGTATATTTGATTTTTGTAAAATTAATTTTTTTAAAACATTTAAATGAAATCTCTTAAAAATATCATTCGCTGCATCTCCATTTTATTGATCGGTGTATCCAATTTAAATGCACAAACGCCAGATAGTATTTATTTAGACAATATAAAAACGGTAAGGCTTTATCCCACTGGTAACCAACTGGCAATGCCGGTGATTAATCTAAACAGCAGTCAGCAGGTTGAACTTCATTTTGATGATCTGGATGGCGACACAAAATATTATTATTATACGCTACAACTTTGTAATAGTGATTGGCAGGTTGAAGATCTAAGTGCATTTGATTACCTGAAAGGATTTACCCAAATCCGGATTAATACGTCGCGGTATTCCTCAGTAGCGTTAACCCGTTATACTCATTACCAGGCAACAATACCAGATAATAATATGTTTCCTACAAAATCAGGTAATTATTTACTCAAAGTTTTTTTGAATGGGGATGCCTCTAAGGTTGCATTCACAAAAAGACTAATGGTAGTCGATAACAAAGCGTCAATTTTGGCAAAAGTAACCCAGCCCTTTGCCCCGGAGTTTTTCCGGACGCACCAAAAAGTACAATTTACGGTGGATCTAAAAGCGTTGAATGATTTAAATGCATCGCAGCAATTGAAGGTGGTAGTTCTTCAAAATTACAGGTGGGATATAGCAGCAAAAAACATGAAACCTGCATTTGTACGGGGTTCCAACCTGGAATATAATTCCGAAAATAGTGGTATTTTTCCCGGTGGTAAAGAATGGAGGTGGCTTGATCTTCGGGATTTTCATTTACAAAGTGACCGCGTAGCAACTGCTGATTATAATAAAAATTCCACTGATATCTTTCTTCGACCTGATGGTCCTTTGGATAAAATACGGTATGTATACTATGCAGATCTGGATGGACTTTCAATGATAGAAGCCATCCGTGGCGTGAATCCTTATTGGGAAGCAGACTATGCAAGTGTCTACTTTTCATTTGTGCCGCCTAACGGGAATGCATACCCGAATAAGGACATTTATTTGTATGGTCAACTATCGAATTATGGGTTTACGGATAGTATCCGCATGAATTTTAATAGTCAAAAGCAAGCCTACGAAACCAGGATTCTAATGAAACAAGGGTATTACGATTATACCTACATAGCAGTTGATAAAAATAACCCGGCGGTAAAAAATGAAATGGATGGGAATAATTATGAAACAGAAAATAATTATACGATTTTAATTTATTACCGTCCATTTGCAGGAAGATCAGATCAGCTAATAGGATTTTCTACTTTCAATTCAAGAACGGATAGGCCGGGAATTGGGTATTGAATAGGTTGTAAGTGGCGGGTTTCAGGTTTCAGGTATCAGGTATCAGGTTTCAGGTTGTAGGACATGTATCAGTTTAGTCATTGGCAACACCTTGAAGACAAATTCCTGATTTCTTATTGCTCTTTACCCATTGCTTATTGCTTATTGCCCATTGCTCAAAGCTCATTGTTCATTGCTCATTGCTAATTGCTCATTGCTCATTGCTAATTGCTAATTGCTCATTGCTCATTGCTCATTGCTAATTGCTAATTGCTAATTGCTAATTGCTAATTGCAGAGTCC
>JBDTEF010000283.1:0-8303 GCA_039922615.1 Ginsengibacter sp. | reverse complement strand
TTTAGGGATTTCAGCGATGGTTTTTTCCAGAGTAAGCGCTGCATTATATGCGGGAAGTACTACAATGACTTTTTTATTTTGATACATGTAATAGCTGAAAATTATTTTAGCAAAGTAAAGGATTAATGGGATAATTGTAAATAATGATAGAGTTGCCTGATCATCATTAGAAATTTCCATCGATATAATAATCGTTCGAGCTAAACTCCTTAATAAAAAAAATGCCGGCGATAAAGCCGGCAATCTTTCAACAAATATAAACATCCATCCTTCAAAAATTATGGCATTAATACTTTGTCAATTACATGAATCACACCATTGCTTTGATCAACATCAGCAATTGTAATGTCTGCCATGTTTCCTTTGGCATCAGTAATCATTAATTTACCATCTTTCATTGTGAAATAAAGATTTTCACCTTGAACAGTTTTTAAAGTCGCTTTGCCATTTTCTTTTTTAACCTTATTCATCAAATCTTTAGCGCTAAATTTTCCTGAAACTACATGATAGGTAAGGATAGAAGTAAGCGTTTTTTTGTTTTCTGGTTTTACCAAATTGTCAACAGTGCCAGCTGGTAAAGCAGCGAATGCCTCATTTGTCGGTGCAAATACTGTGAATGGTCCTTTACTTTCTAAAGTGGATACGAGGCCTGCAGCTTTTACAGCAGCTACCAAAGTAGTATGATCTTTAGAGTTCATTGCATTCTCTACAATGTTTTTTGTTGGGTACATGGCGGCACCACCTACCATTTTAGTTTGTGCAAAAATGTTTGAACTGAATAGAGCACATACTGTCAATAATCCAAGAAGTTTTAAGTTTTTCATTTTAAGTTTTTTAATTTTTTTTTTGTGAGTTAAATTGTTTTCAGCATCTACGCAAAACTTTATTCAATGGTTTCAACTATTTTTAAGAATTGAAACAATTATCATATTCTACAAATTATGCTGTTTACTTTAGTTCCATTTTCATGCCTGATTTAATATTGCCGGCATTCTTTTTTAAAATATCCATATTTGGCATTATTATTAAGCAAAAGAGTAAACATCTTAATTTTGAATGCTACTAAATAATCTCAATGAATCATTTATTCACCAGTGACAGTATTATAAGTTTTTTTATCCTGGTCATTCTCGAAATAGTGCTGGGTATCGACAATGTTATATTTGTAAGTATTATTATCAACAGGTTACCGCAGGATAAGCATAAAAAGGCAAGACTATATTGGGTTATTTTAGGTTCTATTGTTCGTAGTATCTTATTACTGGGCCTGGGCTGGCTATTGGCTCAGAAAGGAAAAGCAGTATTTACTATATATGACAAGGGGTTTGACCTGGCAAGTCTTGTAATGCTGGCTGGTGGACTTTTTCTCATTTATAAATCGGTCAGGGAGATTCACCAAAAGCTGGAAGGTGAAGATGAGGCTCATTTTGATAAGCCCGGAAAGAAAAAATATACTTTTACCCAGGCAATATTTCAAATCGTATTAATAGATATGGTATTTTCATTTGATAGTGTAATTACTGCCGGGGGTACTGCAAAGTATGTAGAGATAATGATTGCGGCTGTTATCATTGCCATGATCATCATGTTCGCTTTTAGTCCCTTGATCGCCGCATTTATTCAAAAACATCCTACTTTTAAAATCCTGGCACTTTCTTTTTTAGTAATGATTGGCTTAAGCCTTGTTATAGAAGGTTGGGCTTCTGAAAAAGCTGAGGATCTTCACCTGAAGAATTACATTTATTTTGGAATGGCTTTCTCCTTTATTGTTGAAGTATTGAATATGGTAATGCTTAAAAGGCAACGAAAAAAAATAATAGAACTAGATGGTCCACGAATGCCAAAAAAACTTTAGTTAAATCTCAAATTCTCCATTCATTAATAAAAGAACTAATCCTTAAAGGTATACACACCGTTTGCTTGTGAGAGGCAGGTGATTGATAGCTCATTGATACAAACATTATCCGGAAGCGAAGCGCAATAAAAAATGGTATTGGCAATATCTTCAGGTGATAGAGGTGTAAAACCCTGGTAAGTTTTACTGGCTTTTTCTTCATCACCTTTGAATCTTACCAAAGCAAATTCTGTCTCTACTGCTCCCGGTTTTATATTGGTGACTTTTATTCTGTGTGGTAGCAAATCTATTCTCATGGCTTTGCTGATAGTATCTACAGCAGATTTAGTGGCACAATAGACATTTCCTCTTTCATAGGCCTGGTCGCCTGCTATCGAGCCCATATTTATGATGTGACCTTTATTATTTTTGATCATAAAAGGTAGAATTGCCTTGCTCACATAAAGCAATCCATTGATGTTGGTATCAATCATGGTTTCCCAGTCACTCATTATCGCATCATCAACTAATTCCCTTCCCAATGCAAGACCTGCATTGTTAATCAGGATATCAATCTCTTGCCACGCTGCAGGTAAACTTTCTATCTTTTTAAAAACCGCTTCCCTGTTGCTTACATCAAATGGTACGCAATGAATTTTTACCTTATAGGATGCTTCCAATGAAGTTTTTATCTCTTCCAATTTTTCTTTACGTCGTCCATTAATAATCAGGTTATATCCATTTTTAGCAAAAATCACCGCACATGCTTTACCAATTCCGGAAGTAGCACCACTAATGAAAACGGTTTTGTTCATAAAAACTATTTTAAATATTTATTGAAAGTAAGACTTTGACAAAGAAACATAAAAGTATTAAACTAATGGCAAACCGGAATGAACTGGTGCTTTTCAAAATCATTTTTCTCTATTACCTTAGTACAAAAACAAAAGCTGGGCTGGCAGAGAATCTTTTAAATTTGAAAATCGCGGAAGATGCTAAAAATTGATATAACCCAATGAGATTATATAATTTACCTTTTAATGTAAGAGTGCAATCAATTCCTGGGGCGTTGATATTACTACCATTTGATCACTAACTTTTTGGTAAATAAAATTTTCAGACTCCATCTTTTGAATAAAATCAATTAGGAAACTATAAAATCCTGCGGTGTTCAAAATGAATATTTTTTTGGAATGAATATTTAATTGATTCCAGGTTAGCATTTCAAAAAATTCATCCATCGTTCCATAACCTCCGGGGAGAATAAGGGCAGCATCACACTTTTCATACAGCATCTTTTTTCGGGTGTGCATATCACTCACTTCAATTAATTCGGTCAAACCCTGGTGGCTATGTTCAAGGCCAGAAAGCAATGTAGGCATGATACCTGTCACTTTCCCATTTGCTTTTAAAACACCATTTGCCACTGCTCCCATGATCCCTTTATTTCCACCACCATAAATAAGGCTAATGCCTCTTTGTGCTAAAATTGCCCCCAATTGTTGGGCGTGTTCAGAATACAGTGGATTGTTACCACTTTTAGATCCGCAAAAAACTGCCAAAGATTTTATTGTCATATTTTATATTATCTTGAAAATTATGTAAAAATAAAAAATAGAACCGCTAATTTTCCATTTCCTGTTTTACCAAATTATTAAATATGTCTCCAACAGTATTACTTTCATTTATTATCGGGTATTTCTTAATGCTGATAGTTGTCTCATATCTTACTTCAAAAAAGAAATCAGATAATGCCACATTTTTTATTGCAAACCGTTCTTCAAAATGGTATCTCGTAGCATTTGGTATGATAGGCACAGCTTTAAGTGGCGTTACCTTTATTTCAGTACCCGGAGAAGTTGGTAATTTGGCCGGTTCTCAATTCAGGTATTTTCAATTTGTCCTGGGAAATGCAGTAGGCTATTTTATTGTGGCTGGTATTTTATTACCGCTTTATTATAAAATGCATTTAATATCAATATATGAGGTAATAGAACGCACGCTGGGAAAAGTAAGTCACAAAACCGCAGCCGCCATTTTTTTAATCTCCAGGACGATCGGTTCAGCATTTCGACTATATCTTGTTGCAATCGTATTACAACGATTTATTTTTGATGAAATGGGGGTTCCTTTCTGGCTAACTATTGTCATTTGTTTGGTACTTATTTATGCCTATACTTTTAAGGGCGGGTTAAAGACAATTATTATCACCGACACTTTACAAACTGTTTTCCTGGTCGCATCTGTGTTTTTGTCCATCTATTTTATTTGCAGCAGCCTGAATATGAATGTGGGAGAGGCCTTTGATGCGGTAAAGCACAGCAGCTATTCTAAAATCTTTTTTACTGATGATTTTGTGACCAACAAATTTCACTTTTCCAAGCAATTCCTGGGAGGAATATTTGTTACTATCGGTATGTTTGGTCTTGACCAGGATCTGATGCAAAAAAACCTGAGTTGTAAAAATATTAAAGATGCGCAAAAAAATATGCTCACTTTTACGGTGGTTTTTGTAATTATTAACCTGTTTTTTTTAAGCGTTGGCGCCCTGCTTTATATCTACGCAAATAAAATGGGTATTGCTATTCCAATTGATACACACACAGGTTTGCCAAGAACAGATTATCTTTTTCCGGAGATTGCTTTAAATTATTTCAAAGGTATTCCGGCTGTAGTATTTATGCTGGGGCTTACGGCTGCAACCTTTGCTACCACTGATTCGGGGCTCACGGCACTCACTACTTCTTTTTGTATAGACTTTCTAAATTTTGACAAAAACAAACTCCTATCCGAGCAACAGATGGTGCGAAAACGTACATGGGTACACGTTAGTTTTTCTTTATTGATTCTTTTGGTTGTGCTCTTATTCAATGCAGTAAACGATGCCTCGGTGGTGAGTGCTATTTTCAAAGTAGCCACTTATACTTACGGACCTCTGATAGGATTATTTGCTTTTTCATTATACGCTAAAAAGCGGAATGTGTGGGATAGTGCTACCCCCGTGATTTGTATAGTGGCGCCATTGGTTTGTTTCTTTATCGATAAATATTCCACTGTTTTATTGGGTGGTTATGTATTTGCCGAAGAATTGATCATTGTGAACGGCTTACTTACTTTTATAGGATTACTACTCGTTTCCAAAAGAAAAACTTCTGAAGAAATAACTTTAGCCCATGCAGGAAATTATTGATGAAAAGTTAAATGAATATGCAACGAAATTTTCTGAACCTGCGGATGCACTCCTACAGGAAATAGAAAAATTTACGCTTAACAGTCATGCACATCCCAATATGTTGAGTGGTGCTTTACAAGGAAAATTCCTGGAATTATTTAGCAAGGTAATGATGCCGGACAGAATCCTGGAAGTGGGCACCTTTACGGGTTACAGCGCCATATGCCTTGCGAAAGGACTCACCAAATCAGGAGAGTTGCACACAATTGAAATAAGACCGGAGGATGCAATTATATCTAAATCCTTTTTTGCAAAATCTTCACAGTTCAAACAAATAATTTTACACGAAGGAAATGCATTGGATATAATACCGCGGTTGAATGAAAAGTGGGATCTCATTTTCATTGATGCCGATAAAACGAATTATATTAATTATTACGAATTAACTTTGCCGCATTTAAAACAAGGCGGCGTTATATTAGCAGACAATGTTTTTTTCCACGGAGAAGTTTTAAATGAAATGGTCAAAGGTAAAAATGGAAGAGCGATTCATGCTTTTAATGAACACGTGGCAAAGGATGATCGGGTACAACGTGTATTGCTAACCGTTAGAGATGGTTTGATGATGATTAGAAAAAAATAACTTCGCTTAAAAATATTTATTTAAAATTCCTTTTTTGATGTTAAACAGAATAGGTTTTATTTTTTTACTTTTTTTTATAACTGCATCATCCTATGCCCAAAAATTAACCTGCGAAGAATATATTTCTAAGTACAAGGATCTGGCAATAAGTGAGATGAAGAGAATGGGTATACCTGCGGCAATTACTATCGCCCAGGGCATCCTGGAGAGTGAAAATGGAAATAGTGATTTAGCCCTTCAATCCAATAATCATTTTGGTATAAAATGTAAAAGTAGCTGGATAGGAGATAGTGTCACACATGATGACGATGAAAAAGGAGAATGCTTTAGGGCATATAAAACTGTTGAAGAATCTTACCGGGATCATTCTAATTTTTTAAGAAGCAGTGCCCGTTACGCAAATCTTTTTCAACTCGATCCTGCGGATTATAAAGGCTGGGCATATGGACTGAAAAAGGCAGGATATGCTACCAATCCTCGTTATCCTGAAATATTGATTCGTAATATTGAGAAATACAACCTGGAACAGTATTCTTTAATTAATAATGGCGAGGTACCGGCAAATGATATAGCAAAAGAAAAACCTGATCCGCTAAGGATTTCACCTGCTCAGTTGGAGAAGCAAATTTCTAATGAGGAAGTTTCTTTTGTGGCCAATTCTCCCCGAACTATAAATGGATCCAAAGCATTATTTGTTTCAAAAGGTACCTCACTTTTAGCGATTGCTTCACAGAATAATATTAAGCTTTCAAAGCTTTTGGAAATGAACGATCTCACAAATGATGGCCTTCTTGATAAAGACGGAATTATCTTTTTGGAAAAAAAGAAAAAGGAGGGAAATGTAAACCGGGTAGTTGTGCAGAATGGTCAGACACTCCATATTATATCTCAGAATTACGGGGTTATATTAAAAAATTTATGTGAATACAATCAATTGAAAGAGGATGCCATTTTATCTCCGGGGTATCAACTATTTCTTAAACCACAAGAGGAAGTTTCCCAAAAAATAGATTCTGGCAGTCAGCAAATACAGCAAACTGCTACAGAAAATAAAACTGCTGACAATTATAAATCTCACGAAGTGCAGCAGGGTGAAGGATTGTATGCCATTTCAAAAAAATATGGTGTATCAGTTGCTAATCTAAAAGAGTGGAATAATCTGAAAAGTGATAATTTGCACGTGGGTGAGGTTTTAATCATTTCAAAATAAATTATGTCGAAAATAAAAGTGCACGATAAGGAATTTGAACCCTATTTGACCAGGGAAGAAATTGACGTTGAAGTTTCGAGGGTAGCTTCGGAAATATCCAATGACTATAAAGGTAGAAGACCCTTATTTATTGCCATTTTAAATGGTGCTTTTATTTTTGCAGCCGATCTATTCAGGAAATTGGATATTGAAGCCGAAATTTGTTTTATAAAATTGGCTTCTTACAAAGGGGTAAAATCTTCAGGGCAGGTGATTACTGCCATTGGCCTTGATGTGGATACTTACGATCGCGATGTGATCATCATTGAAGATATTGTTGATACCGGGAAAACATTGTCTCAGTTTCTACCACAATTAGAACATAGCCAGCCGTCCTCGTTAAAGATAGCTACGCTATTACATAAACCAGAGGCAACGGTGCATCCATTGAAAATTGATTATTTGGGTTTCACTATTCCGAATAAATTCGTTTTGGGCTATGGGCTGGATTATGATGGCCTGGCTAGAAATCTCCCGGAGATATACCAGTTGATTGATTAAGGATTTTTTTCCAATATTTAATAACTTTTCCTTTTAATTCAAATTTTGATGAATGTAATTAAAGATTTATTGGTTTTGGTTAATATTAATCTTTGAAATTTGAGACCTTAGAACTGAGTTTCAGTGGTGCAAGAGCGGAGGCCCGGACAAACGGGCGGAGCGATATGGTTGTCCTTGATTTTTTGTTTCTTTTGCATCAAGGCAAAAGAAAGAGCAAAAAAAGGTCAGGTATATTATGAAAGAAAAGCGCTTAAACAAATCAAGAATTGATGCACATTTACCAAAAAAATTAGTTGAAAAAGATTACTCATTTTATTATTAAGAAAATTTTATTTTACTTATAAAATCTTTATAAAATCCAATTTAGAAATTATCTTGAGTTCATAAGGTTTATGAAATAGTAATTGAATTCTTATGTAAATTCGTTTTCAATGAATACATCTCTCGATATTCCTGTTTACACGATGAATGAAGAAGAAGAAAAAAAGAATATTCTTCGAAAATATCGTACTCTTTTACGTGCTTTAAAACCTAAACTCAAGCCAGGTGATAAAGAGCACGTGAGGTCTGCTTTTGAAATAGCGGTTGAAGCCCACAAAAACATGCGCAGGAAAAGTGGTGAACCATATATACTACATCCAATTGCAGTGGCAATGATCTGTGTAGAAGAAATTGGTTTAGGTGTACGCAGTACCATTTGCGCGCTGATGCATGATACTGTGGAGGACACTGATATTACGCTTGAAATGGTTCAGCGTGAATTTGGTGCAGAAATAGCGAAAATAGTCGATGGCCTTACAAAGATTTCAAATGTACTTGACAGTAATATTTCCCAACAGGCAGAAAATTTTAAAAAGATACTTTTAACGCTTACGGATGATCCGCGCGTTATTTTGATCAAGCT
>JBDTEF010000282.1:0-5949 GCA_039922615.1 Ginsengibacter sp. | reverse complement strand
ATATCTGTTGGTGCCGTAAGTGCTCCCATCTGGTAATTATTTTTTTCGCAACTGCTGAAAGCAATCATTAAAAAAATGAAGTAGAAAAAATATTTTATAGAATATTTCATAGAATAAGTTTTAATTGGTTAATCGGAAATTATCGATATAAATAACGGTTCCCTGCCCTCCGGCCAATGGACCTTCGTAAGAATCATTGAATCGTAAAACAAGTTGCTTAAATGTTTCGGAAGTAGGAATTCCTGCAATGGAACCGAAATCAAATACAAGTTCTTCCCATGCGCCCGAGGTAGTAAATGGTACTTTTAAAACTGCAATCCCATTACTAATTGTACTTCCATTTTCTAATTCCACATTTAATTTTTTACCGATTAATGCAGGATCAGGATTATACGCCCAAACTTTTATTTTTTTACCTTTAGACATATCAATTGGAACATCCAGCGGACTATATGTACCACTCCAGGGCTGCGCTCCCCTGGTAAATTGGCCGACTTTTGCACTGGTATTTATCCCTGATGAATTTGGATTATTTACAGTCGCAAATTGTTGATTATCTCCAAAGGTGCCAAAGAAATAATTGACTGTCGGGTCATCGAATGTGATAGGCAAGCCAAAAGGATTATTGATGGTAACCATTTTAGTTGCTTCTGATTGAGCAGCTCCACCACTAAGCGCAACTACCTTTACCTGGTAATCGCCGGCATTAGTATACGTGTGCTTTACGGAGGCGCCAGAAGCAAGCGGAGTTCCTGTTTCTCCCTGTACATCACCAAAATAAACAAGGTAAGAGGCAGCATAGAGTGCCGTTGCAGTTACTGTCAATTCATGAATGTTCTGGCTCGTAGTGATCAGGATATTTTCAGGTGCCCTATATTTTACAGTTAGCGGGTAAGTAGTTGTTGTTTCCTCCCCGGTAATGCTCTTTGATATAATCGTAACAGTGTAAGTCCCTTCCGGGTAAGCATGCGTTGTATTATGACCAGGCATAACTACTGCAAAGGCATCATCTCCTGTTCCGTCGCCATATTTAACAGTAAATGATGAGGCCCCTTCACCTGTGGGAGTAATCGTTACATTACCCGAATTGTCATTGCTTATATTCATGACATTCCCCGGATTGGAAGAAGTGGCTGTTTTTAAAAATGAAAGATCATTATCAATTCCATCTTTTTTGCATCCCGTGGCAAATGCCAATAGCGCGGCAGCAAATAGAATGAGGGTTATTCTTTGCATGTTATACAATTTTAATAATTTGGATTTTGAACTAATTTAGTACCCTGTAATTCTGAGGATGGAATAGGGAAAATTTCATTTTTACCCGGTTTAAATCCCCGACCTCCTAACTTGGCGGCGGCATCACCCCAACGAACAAGATCGAAAAAGCGATGGCCTTCACCGGCAAGTTCAAGTCTGCGTTCATTTTTGATTGCATCCATAGAAACCGGCACTGATGGCAATCCTACTCTTTTTCTTATTGCATCAAGCAATGCCTGTGCCCTTGCACCGCTACCACCCAATGCTTCTGCTTCCAGCAGGTAAGTATCAGCGAGGCGAATAATATAATCATCCTGTTGGAAATTCAGTTCTACGGCACCACC
The DNA here is from genome assembly GCA_039922615.1 of Ginsengibacter sp. GTDB lineage: Bacteria > Bacteroidota > Bacteroidia > Chitinophagales > Chitinophagaceae > Ginsengibacter. The sequence continues at coordinate 4,348 of JBDTEF010000282.1, read as the reverse complement.
TCCTGTGCGGATATCGGATGTCATAGGTATAAATTTCATGATAAAATATCCGGTATTTTGATCGCCCTCGAGATATTTGGCTTGCCCCGCCGATGCCAAAGATTTCATATCAAGAACAGTTGATGCAAATCGTGGATCTCCTTTGATGGCATCATAGAAATTTTGTGTCCATACATTAAAACTCCAACCCGAAGTATAAATGTTCGGTGCATCCGGGCCAATTTTACTATAGCTTCTTGGGCCAACCATTTGATTTACAGAATTTCCCTCATCTGCACTACTTCCCCAAAAAGAAAAGTCGGCATTTGATTGATTGGTGTGGGAACATTCGAGTAATGATTCTGCATTAAATTTATTGGTGAAAACCCAAAGGTCAGAAAATTTTGATAACAAATTATTTCCATACTGATTTGGCTGGCCTGGAGTAGTTCCATTCACTTGTGCCAGCATAGCGGCAGCTTCTGTTTTCTTATTATCATATAGGTAAACTTTACCGAGCATTGCCTGTGCAGCTACTTTAGTAAATCTTCCTGCTTCTGTACCTAAACTTACTGTAGATGGTAAATTTGGTATCGCTTCCGAAAGATCCTTTTCAATTTGCTCATACACCATTTGTGGGGTGGCTTGTGTTACATTATAAATATCACTTGCAGGTAGCGGGTCAAGTATGAGTGGCACATTCTTAAACATCCTTACTAAATTAAAATAGTATGTTCCACGCAAAGCTTTGGTCTCAGCAGTAAAACGTGCTTTTTCTCCTGCATCCATGGTTGTACCTTCTATTTTATTCAACAGAATATTTGCCCGGAAAACTCCCTGGTAATGATCACTCCAAAAGCTCGCGGGAATGGTATTTTGATTTAACGTATAATTGGAAAAGCCATGGATGCCTGCGCCGTCTGTAGGTCCGCCTCCGCCAGCATAATTATCATCGGATCCGGCATTCATCATGGTGATCATATTTTCGAAACCACCGGAGTTTTTACGCAAAACATCATATGTAGCTACAAGGCCGGCATAAGCCTGGTCCCTCGTAGTATAATAGTTTTGAGTAAGAAATTCCCCCTTTGGCTGAATTGTAATGAAATCCTTTTTACAGGATCCTAACATAAGCAAGAAACTAAAAAAGAGTATTGCTATATTAATTTTTTTATATTTCATAGATTGATAAGATTTAATAATTAAAATGTAATTTGAACACCGCCAAGGAATGAACGTGCCTGCGGATACTGGCCTTTATCAATTCCAAAAACACCACCGCCTACTTCAGGATCATACCCGGTATATTTTGTCAACGTGAGAAGGTTTTCTGCAGTTACATATAACCTTAACTTTGAAACCCCCACCTTATTGAACAATTTGTTTGGCAATGTAAAACCTAATTGTACCACTTTTAAACGGAGATAATCCCCTTTTTCAAGATAGAAATCGGACATTTTGCTGAAATTTCCGTTAGGATCTGAATCTGTTAATCGCGGGTAATCATTTGAAGTTCCTTCGCCAGTCCAGCGACTTAAAGCCTTCGTAGAATAATTAGCAGAAAGAACATCCAACCTACGCAATCCCTGGAAAATTTTGTTACCGGCTACTCCCTGGCCAAACGCCAGGAGGTCTAACGCTTTATAATTCAGGTTAATGGTAAAGCCAAAGGTGTATTTTGGAATACTGCTTCCCAGGAAAGTTTTATCCAGGTCACCATCTGAGATAGTTCCATCACCATTCCTATCAGCCCATTTAAAGTCACCGGGCCGTGCATTTGGTTGTATTAGATCGCCTTTTGCATTTGTGTATCCAAGTATTTCCTGCTCATTTTGAAAAATTCCGAGTGATTTATATCCCCAAAAACTATTGAATGGTTGACCTACCTGGGTTCTGGTTACAGTACCCATAGATTGAAAACTTGCACCCCCACCAATAAAATTGGTATCAGCAGCAACATAAGTAACTGTATTTTTTATGTAAGATCCATTTGCAGTAATAGAAAAATTAAAGTCACCAAATTTTTTACTGTATCCTAACTCCAATTCTACACCTGTGTTTTTCATGTCTGCAACATTATCGGTAGGATTTACCGATACTCCAACATATCCGGGAATCTGTACCTGGCGTATAATGCCTGTGGTTTTTTTATTGTACCAATCGAAACTTAAATTAAAATCATTTAAAACACGCGCATCAAATCCCACATTTGAAGAGGCAGTTTGTTCCCAATGCAGATTAGGATTATCCAGGGTTTGCGGTGCATATCCTGTGGTGACTACTCCACTATTACCAATAGTATAATTATATCCTCCAACGACCCTTGAGACATATTGAAGATCATTGCCATTATCATTACCTACTACTCCATAGCCTCCGCGAAGCTTAAAAGAATTAACTATGTTATTTGAACTCCAGAAATTTTCCTTATTAACATTCCATCCTGCCGAAAAAGATGGAAAAATGCCATATTTCTTGTTTAACCCAAAACGGGTAGAACCATCGCGGCGAATGATACCTGTCAAAAGATATTTATCAGCAAAAGAGTAATTAATACGACTGAATAAAGAATAAATTTTATGTTCAGTGAGATTACCTGCATATCCATCTCTATTGAGCAACCCTACATCAAATTTGAAAGAAGCATCTCTATAATCAGTGATCGGTAAATTATAATAAGTAATGCCTACATTATCACCAATGTTTTCGACATACGTTCCCTGACCTACTAATACAGTAAAAGCATGTTGTCCAATCGTTCTGTCATAAGTTGCCGTATTTTCGATATTCCAGCTAAAGGTTTTGTTTTCATTTTTGTTATAGCTATTCTTATTAGTGGATACCGTAGAGCTAAGTAAATATAAAGGCGTAAAGCCAATATTTCCATAATAGGCTTTTTTGGCCCCCACTGTCGTTCTTATTTTTAATCCTTTAATAGGAGTTGCTTCCAAAAAAGCATTTCCTACAATATCATCTGACCAGTTATACCCTCCTAACCGTGTTTGAATATAAGCCACCGGATTTGTCATCTCCTGGCCTACATAATTAGAAATTCCATAAGGATTTCCATTGGCATCTTTAATTACATTTGGATTATCATAGGTAACAGCATTAGGCTGGGTGGTGATATCGGTTACAAACAACGGTGTAATCGGATCCAGGTTGATAGCAGAACTTAACGGTCCACCAAACTCGCTATTGGTATTTCCGAGTCCCATACCTTTTTGACGGGTATAACCCAGTGTTTGCCCGAATGAGAATATTTCAGAAATTTTGTGCGTTGAATTTAAGCGGATGCTTATTTTATTATAGTTTGAAATGTCAGTAGCTACAATTCCATCCTGGTTCTCAAGACCTGCAGAAAGGTAAAAAGTAGATTTTTCACCGCCCCCACTCATACTTAATTCATGCGTATACCGCGGCGCAGAATAATTGAATATTGCTTTTTGCCAATCTGTACCTGTCCCCAAACCTGTCACGTCAGGAAAAATAATGTCTTTACCACCAGCTACAGAACTTTCGTTTCTCAAAACAGCATACTGTGTAGCATTCACTAATTTAAGTAAATTGGCCGGCGCAGACACACCATAGAAACCATTATAATTTATAACTGTTTTACCTGATCTGCCTTTTTTTGTAGTTACCAAAATAACGCCACCAGCAGCCCGTGTACCATAAATGGAGGCGGAAGCTGCATCTTTTAATACATTGATTGATTCAATATCTGATTGATTGATGTAGCCAATCCCACCTGCATCTATGACTACACCATCTACTACATACAAGGGATTATTATTATTAAAAGTAGTAACACCTCTGATCTGAATTGTTGAAGGTGAGCCTGGTTGCCCTGAATTTTGCATAACTGTGACGCCTGATACACGACCTTGTAATGCCTGCTCTATTCTTCCACTGGGAATATCCTTCAAATCTGATGCCTTCACCGTTGAAATAGCTCCCGTAACATTTACTTTCTTTTGTGTACCGTACCCAACTACAATCACTTCCTCCAGGCTTCCATTTAACCTCGAAAGAGTTACTTGCATATTATCTCCAGATATTGCCACCTCTCTCATCACAAAACCTGTAGAACTTATTTTAAGTTTTTTGGAAGTAGCTGGTACTGATATTGAAAACTGGCCGTTTTGATCGGAAGAGGTTCCGACACTTGTACCAACGGCAATTACTGTTGCTCCTATAACGCCATTTCCTGTTTCATCAGTTATTTTACCTGAAATTGTCTTTACCTGGGCCCAGGAAGAAATACTAAAGGAGAAAATGAATAATGGAAATAACATCCTTTGAAAAATTTTTTTCATACGCAGAATTTAATGATAGGTTTTCTAAATTTATTAAATACTTAACAAAT
>JBDTEF010000281.1:0-8021 GCA_039922615.1 Ginsengibacter sp. | reverse complement strand
GCATTTGAAAATGCGGAGTATTACGTGAATAAAAATGAATGGGCGTATGCTTTGGAAAATGAGTCACTTTCTTATAAGCGCGACAATTTTTTATTGTTGGAGCGCTATTCAAAAACGAATTTTTTAGAAGGGGATGGTGTGATAGATGACTATATTTATTACGAAGTTTCAGGTGCCCATTCGCCATATCACCAGGTTTTTAAAATTGTGGAAAATGATGAAATTGTATTCTTTGGTGCTGATGTAGCGCCACAGTTAATGCAAATGAAAAATAAATTCAAAGCTAAATACGATTATGACGGTCAAAAATCAATGGAGTTACGTCAAAAATGGTGGAAACAAGGGCAGGAAGAAAACTGGGACTTTCTGTTTTACCATGATTTAAAAAGTCCTGTATTCAAAATTGACCGATAAATTTTCTTTAAACGAAATACGATAACATGTCTGCGATTGAAACTTTACTTAAAATAGGCTTGATCTTTTTTGGATTATATCTTTTGTTTCTGTTTATAATAAAGGCGAGTAATAAGAAAAAATGAGGATTTAAAATCTTCTAAAATCCGGAAATTATTAACTTTGAAAGATCAATTTGCAAAAATATAAATGAACAATTATAGTATATTTGTTTATGGCTAAAAAGTCTTTATATACTAAAAAATTAGGAGATGCTGTAGCAAGTAATGCTCAGCCTGCACGACGTGGTAGATATCATGTAATTTCAGGTGATGCACAAAAATGGACTGTAGTACCTGAAGGCAGTATTCGTGCGCTTAAAGCATTTTTAACTCAGGAAGAAGCCATAACATACGCTAAAGAATCGGCTGAAAAAAAAACCGGGGAAGTTATTATACATCAAAGAACCGGACAGGTAAGAGATAGGATTTCATTTGCTAAAAAATAAAATCTTTTTCCAAATGCCCTTTGAAAAAAATGTATTTATTAACTGTCCGTTTGACAATGATTATATACCATTAATAAGAACAATTATTTTCACTGTTTTATACCTGGATTTAGAACCGCATCTGTCACAAACGCTTTCTTCCTCAACAATCCGAATCAATCAAATAAAACAACATATCAGGAATTGCAAATTTAGCATTCATGATTTATAAAGAAGCAAACCTTTAGGTAAGGATGATTTGCCAAGATTTAATATGCCCTATGAATTGGGTTTAGATATTGGTGCATCAGAATACGGAGGGAAATTATTAGGCACAAAAAATACTTTAATATTAGAAACTAAAAAATATCATTATCAAAAAGTGTTATCTGACATTGCAGGCCAGGATATTGAAAATCACAATGATGATCCATTAACCTTAAATTCAAAAATTAGAAATTGGTTGTCAGTGAATAATTCAGGGATTGTCCTACCAGGGCATCGCCAGATATGGAATGCTTTTAATCAATTCAATACAGACTTAAATAAAACGCTTTCAGAAACATATTCAGCAAAAGATATTGAAGAAATGCCGATTGGCGATTATATAAAATTTGCAAAGGATTGGATCATTAAATTCAAAGTATAATCCAGTTACAAGGTTTTTCTGTTTTGACAAATATTTTTATGTTTACGAAGTAGTAATATTTCCATGAAATTATTCTAAGGACTTTAAGATCAAAATAGGATATGCCTGATTAAAATATTGCTTTTTTCAGAAAGAATAGCATAATAATCAGCGCTTTACAAAAGCCTCTCATCCCCATAATACAACTCTCCATCAATCACCTTAGCAGGCCCGGTGTACGGATGTTCTTCTTCTTTACTAATGGCCATAATATGAAGTACTTCCCATCCACGCACTTTTAGGTAATCGGAAACCATACTTCTATGACATCTCCACCAAACAGCTTCTGAACACATATAGGCAATTCGCTGTCCGGAAGCCAATTTTTCCAACTCAACGATACCTGCTTTGAACGCATCAGTTTCCATATAATCCGCATATGCCCTGAAAGCAAGTACCCGCCAAACTGTAAATTTAGATTCTTTATTAATTTTTCGTCGGCCCCCTAATTCGCGCAGATGTGTATATTGAATTCCCATTTCAGGCAGAGTGATAGCTAAGATTTCTTTATTGTATTGTGGAAACTTCCGTGATCCCGGAAAACTTCTGATATCAACTACCTCATCAATTTGAAAAGATCGAAGCATTTCCACAAACTCTTCAAATGCCCTGGTTGAATGGCCAATGGTCCAAATGATCTTTTTCAATGGATTATGTTTCGGGTATTAGGTAATAGGTTTCAGGTTTGATATCTTTAAAATCATAGATAAAATATTCGAGTACAACGACTTATCAACCAGGTACTCCTGGATTTTCAACTCATGATTATCGACTAAAAATCTTCTCCAATACTACTGCATCATTATGCTTTTCGTCCTTAGCGGAGTAAACAAAACAGATCCTGCCTTTTTCCAATTGCTCTTTTACAAACTCAACGGCCTCATTATTATTTTTTATTTCTGTTTCATATTTCCGTTGGAAAGATGCCCATTTTCCCGGATCATGATCAAACCATTTTCGCAGCTCAGTGGATGGTGCAATCTCTTTAAGCCATCTATCAACATTGACTTTTTCCTTAGAAATACCTCTGGGCCATAATCGATCAACCATAATCCTGTAGCCATCCTTCTTTTCGGCTTTTTCGTAAACGCTTTTAATAATGATATCCCTTGCTGGCATAACAATTTTATAGCAAAACCATGAGGAGAAATAAAACGCTAAAGCTTAAACAATATTAAGCAGTTACTTTATTTTTCTTTTGATCAATAGCGCTTATTAACTGACCGTAGGCTTTGTTAAACTTTTCTATTCCTTCTTCTTCTAATTGAGACGTAATCATGTCGAGGTTAATTTCTCTTGCCTTCAATTCTTCTAATTGATCAGTAGCCTCTACTAAATTCTCTTCCAGGTAATTGTGTGCTTTTCCATGATCTATGAAAGCATCTATTGTTTCTTTTGGAAGTGTATTAATGGTATCAGGTGCTATCAATGCTTCCACATACATCACATCACTGAAGGCCGGGTCTTTTGTACTTGTGCTTGCCCAAAGTACTTTCTGTGTGTTCGCGCCTTGTTTTTTTAATTCAAGGAAACGATCGCTTTCAAATACTTCCTTATAAATCTGGTAAGCAACTTTTGCAGAATCAATGGCAATTTTACCTTTTAAATTACCAAGTCCTTTTGCTTCAAGAAGCGGATCAATCAACACATCAATGCGGCTCAGGAAAAAGCTTGCCACAGAAGCAACTTTATCTATTGCCTTATTATTTTTGAGGCGATCTTCCAATCCGGATAAATAAGCATTTGTAACTTCTTCATACCGGTCGAGGCCAAATAATAAAGTAACATTTATATTAATGCCTTCGCTGATACATTTCCTGATCGCAGGCAATCCTTCGGCAGTGCCGGGAATTTTAATCATCACATTTTCACGACCTATTTCTTTCCATAAATGCATTGCCTGGTCAATCGTACCTTGTGTGTCGCGTGCCAAATGAGGTGATACTTCCAGGCTTACAAATCCATCAGTACCTTTATTTTTATCATAGACGGGTTTCAAAATATCTGCGGCCCTTTGAATATCTTTTACAGCAAAAGCAAAAAATATATCATCATTGCTTTGGCCACCTTTACCTAGTTGAGATACATCCTGGTCATAATCACTGCTACTGGAGATAGCTTTTTCAAAAATGGAAGGGTTAGAAGTTATGCCACTCACGCCTTCATCTATTAATTTTTGTAAACTGCCACTATCCAATAATTCCCTGTCAAAAAAATCCAACCAAATGCTTTGACCGAGTTCATTTATTTTTTTTAAGCTACTCATTTTTTATTTTTTTTATTATGGTTCAAACAATATGCCGTGATAGGATAATTTTCATTTTAAATAACTACCGTTATAAAATAAATTAGATTAATCCTAAAGATAAATAACCAGATGGCTATTTTATTTTTACAAAAGGTTATTTAAAGTTCTTAAGATTGATTTTTAACATCATTGCGAAGATACTTATTTCAAAAAGATATTAAAAAAATTACCTGAACCATGCAGGTAGTTATTAACGTTGCTTATAATTAAATTCAAGAATTATTACCGGGCTTTCTGCATCATAAAAAGCATAATTTTACAGTATGGAACTGATCACAATTCGAACTTTTCAAAACTATTTTTCCGCTCATATTTTATTGACCAAACTAAAAAGCGCAGGTATAGAATGCTACCTTAAAGATGAAGCCACCGTTACTATGGGACCTTTTTTATCCAATGCTGTTGGCGGCATTAAATTAGTAATTAAAAAAAGTGATGAGAACGAGGTGGCTACGCTTTTGGAGCAATTAGATGATGACTTTAAAAAATCAGCTGTTTGTCCAAAATGTGGAAGTAACGAAATTGATCGCCGGCCTAAAAAGAATACGGTCAATTTATTTTCAATTATTATCAGTTGGCTTACAGGTGATATGGCAATATCATTGAAAAACGTTTACCATTGTAGCTCATGTAACTATGAAAGTGACACATTCACGGAACCTTTTCACCCTATTCCGGTGTATGAAGGTGACAGATTGAACTAAAACAAACAACCTTTGATGAAGACAATTGCGCTAATTCCTGCCCGCTATGCAGCTACCCGGTTTCCCGGCAAACTAATGCAAAAGTTGGGTGATAAAACGATTATCCGGCATACTTACGAGAATACAAAAGCCACTTTATTATTTGATGAAGTGATAGTGGTAACGGATAGTGCCATTATTTTTGACGAAATTACTCACTATGGTGGTTATGTAATCATGAGCAAACAAGATCATGAAAGTGGCAGCGACCGAATTGCAGAAGCTATCTTAGATATAGATACGGAGATCGTTGTAAATGTGCAGGGAGATGAACCTTTTGTGCAGAAAAGTATATTAGAGAGTTTACTATCACTTTTTAATCAGGACATGACCGAAAAAGTACAGGTTACGTCTTTGATGTATCAAATAACAGAACAAGCAGATATTGATAATCCAAACCATGTAAAGGTGGTAGTGGATGATCATAATAATGCGTTGTATTTTTCGCGAAGTGTAATTCCTTTTAACCGCAACAAAAATAATAATGCGGTCTATTTCAAGCATGTTGGTTTGTATGGTTTTAGAAAGGAGACGCTTATTCAATTTACCAAAATGCCAAAATCCGTACTGGAATCAACTGAAATGCTGGAGCAACTCAGGTATATCCAGGCCGGAATAAAAATAAAAATGGCCCTTATCGGGGAATGCCCGCTTTCAATAGATACACCTGAAGATTTGGAAAAAGCAAAACTTTTATACCAGTTTTAAATACTTTCGCGATAATTTTAAGCAGATGAACTGCTTTATAAATTTGTTTTAGTAAAAGAACCTCATGAAAATTCCTCAATTTGTTTATTGCGCTCTTATAGCTTTTTTGGTTTTTCTTTCTTCCTGCGTCAGCCAGCAAGACAAAATGGAAATTGAACAATCTGCCTCTGCTTTTGACATAAAACAAGGCGAGGCATCTATAAAGCAAAGTAATCAACGTTATATGAAAGCCTTTAAGGCCTCAGATTCCGTGGAAGTATCCAATTGTTTTTCAAAAGAAGGAAAATTATTGATCGCTGATACGCCGGCAATTGAGGGCAGGGATCAAATAAAGCAATACTTTGCTTCATTAATGAAAAACGGCATCAAAAATTTTGAAGTGAAATCAATTAAAATTTGGGGCGATAGCAGCCTGCTTGCAGAAGAAGGTACTTATGAAATGTCGGATATAAATAATGTTGATGTAGAAAAAGGAAAATATATTGTGCTATGGAAACCCGAAGGAGGAAACTGGAAAATGTACAGGGATATGTACACCAGCAATATTAAAAATACGGCAGCTTTGGTAGAAAGAAAGGTCAAAAAAAATAATTCATCCAGGTGAAAGGTATAAACCGGGCAAGTTTTTTATCTAATTGGGCAGGTAATTGAAGTTGAATTTAAAAATTATCATGAAAAGAAAAAAAACACCGGAATTAAAAAGAAGATTGCACCGGCATAGGGCAGAAGATATGTTATCTTTTAATCCTGCCATCGCGGCCCCGGAAAAATTGCATGGGAAATCAAATATTTCTCTATTTAATTATAGTCCTTCCCAGGTAAATTTTACAAAACTTGATAGGATAGAGGATAGTTATAAATACCTCAACAATACTTCCATAACATGGATAAATATTGATGGTATGAATGTGGATGAAATCAATGCAGTGTGTGCTCATTTTGGTATTCATCCTTTATTTGCAGAAGATATTTTAAGTACCGGTCAACGTCCGAAAATGGATGAGTTGAACAATATGCTTTTTGTCTTATTGAATATGCTATTTTTCAATAAGGAAACGCTTGTAGTAGAAAACGAGCAGGTAAGCATTATCCTTGGCGAAAATTTTGTACTCTCTTTCCAGGAAGATGCACACAGGGATGTTTTCAATCCCGTGCGTGACAAGCTAAAAGCAGAAGGAAGTAAGATCCGGATAAGCAGATCAGATTATTTATTCTATTCTCTCATAGACATGATCGTTGATAATTATTTCATCATTATGGAAAACCTGGGGGAGAAAATTGAAGATCTGGAAGATGATATTAATCACCGGCCTGATACGCAAACGTTAGCTAAAATAAATTTTCTTCGAAAGGAGATGATGTTTTTAAGAAGAAATGTATCGCCCGTGAGAGAGTTGGTAAATGGTGTTTTGCGAAGCGAAAGTGAGTTGATTGAAGAAAGAACAGAGAAGTATTTTAAAGATGTGTACGATCATATCGTGCAGGCCAATGAACTGGCTGAGAACTATCGGGATATGATGATCAATTTGCAAGATCTTTATCTTAGCAATGTGAATTTGAAAATGAATGAGGTCATGAAAGTAATGGCCGTGGTTACTTGTCTGATGGCACCTGCCACTGTCATCGGTGGTATATTTGGAATGAATTTTAATAAAATTCCCTGGCTTCACAATCCTGGTGGTTTCTGGATTGCTGTTGGATTGATGCTTTTAATTCCGGTTGGAATGATAGGGCTATTTAGAAAGAGAGGATGGTTTTAAGCCACATTAAATTACTATCCTGCTGCCGGGTAAAATGGTAATTGTTTTAATTTGAGCTAAAGATTAAAGGCTACAGCCAATACCCATAACTCCCAGTAGTGGCTGATTCCCACAAACCTGCAAAATTATTTTTTTTCCTCAAACTTGCGACATTTTGAAGATAAATCGAGAGATAGAGATTTTCAATAGTTTGAAAGCCGGAAATACTTTTGGAGCCGTTATGCCTCTCCTATTGTGTGATATGTCCTGATTTTTCGGGAGGGCTGGGGTGAGGCTTTTCTAAAGATATTTTAAGAAGATTAACCAGATAAAAGTTTCTTTTCTTCCCGAACCATACAAGGATACAGTTATTCAAAATATACTCCTCCACTTTTAAATCCCCTATTTTTTTTATTCGTTTTACCTTTGCTGTCCTTTTTACAAATAATAATTGACAATGTGGAAATTTGAAGCGCGGAAAACGTTGAAGCTGGCTTTTCCCATCATATTAGGAGAAGTCGCTCAAATGTCTCTCGGCATCATCGATTCAGCTATGGTAGGCGCGGTAAGTTATAAGCAATTGGCTTCGGCGGCTTTGGTGTCAAGCGTGGTAGTGATTCCTTATGTATTTGGTATCGGGATTACCATTTCCGTATCACAAATGGTCTCCATGGCACATGGACGCAATGATAAGAAAATGGTGAGCCATTATCTATACAATGGATTTTGGCTTTGTGCTATATCTGCCATTATTATTGCCCTTGGTTTAGAGTTTGGAAAAAATATTTTACTTCATTTAAACCAGGATCCTGATGTGGCCAGGATGGCGATTCCCTATTTGCAAATAATGGGTTGGTCAGTAATTCCAATGTTGCTTTTTCTCGCTTTAAAGCAGTTTACAGATGGATTGGAATTTACAAAAACAGCCATGTTGCTTTCTCTTTTGGCGCTTCCC
>JBDTEF010000280.1:0-2875 GCA_039922615.1 Ginsengibacter sp. | reverse complement strand
TAATAAAAGCTTTGCAAAATGATTGCCTGAACAGGTTGAAGAAAGTAAAAACGATTGAACACCATCACGGCCAATTTGGGAAAATGCAATCTTTATCTACTGAAGTTTCCCAGGGAAATATGGTAGCAATAATAAAACGAGAAATAAATAAATTGCCCGAAAAGCAAAGAATGATCATTCAGCTTTGCGATGTGGAAGGATTTGATACAAAAGAAATAGCAGAAATAGTGGAAATAGATGAAGGCGCAGTGCGCACAAACCTAAGCAGGGCAAGGCAAAAAGTAAAAATGCAAATAATAAAACTACAAGTGTATGAAGAGCGAAAATTATGATGAATTGATGGATAAGTTTTATGCAGGTATCGCCAATACGGAAGAAATCAATTTTTTAAAAAGAGAAGGGTTACTGGATGAGCAGGATATTTTTTATGCAGATGTTCTTCATACAGAAAGAGGACAGAAGATGAATTGGGAATTTGAAGATTTTTTGAAGCAACTCCCACAAGCAAAGGTGGTGGCTATTTCCGGGCGTAACTGGAGGATGAAAAGAATGATGGTGGCGGCAGCAGTAGTAGCGCTGGTATTAACTGCTTTTATTTTTTGGCCACAACCGCAAAAGAATCAAATGGCAAAGGTGCCGGCAATTACTAAACCCGTTGATAGTTTACCCAATATTATTGCCAAAATTTCTCCTCAGGATGAAATTAATTATTCAGAACCGGGTCCTGAAAAAGTGAAAAAATTATCCCAAAATAGGAATAATTATACGGCGGCAACAACCAGGGAAAATGCGGTAAAATTCCGCAAACATTCACCAAGAGAAAATGTGAAACGAACTATAAAGAAGGAGAATTTTATGGTAATGGTAAACGGAAAAATAATTACCAATGAAGCTGATGCTGTCGCTATTACAAAGGAATCGCTGGCTATGTTTTCCCGGAATCTTACAACAACAGTAGATGAATTAAGACCGATTGGCCAGATAAAAATTAAATTATAGCTATTAAAAATATTAATCCCTGATCAGGATTATACACTCCGGAGAATGAAAAATGATATCAAAAAATAACCACAATATCAACTTCATGAGTTGATGCCAAATTTAAAAAATAGTAAAAATCATTAAAACATTTAAAAAAAAATACAATGAAAAATTTTATCATTATCGCTGCCCTATTCTATAGCAGCAATGCTTTCGCTCAATTGGGCGACGTGCAAAAAATCTTTGACAAATACCAGGAAGTAGAAGGAATCACTTCTATTAAAGTGGGAAAACCTATGTTTAATTTATTGAACAAACTCAATATCCAGGATGAAGATATCCAGAAAATAAAACCATTATTGGGAAAGGTAAATTCAATTAATATCCTTATCTCAGGCGGAAGCAAATTGTTGGATAGCCTGGTAAATCTTAAACCCGGCCTTCTCAAACAAGGACAAAATCCAGTGGGATTGCAGAATGAGATCAACCTCGCCGTAAAGAAATTAAATTATGAAGAATTGGTAACAGTGAATTCCAGTGGCAGGAAAATAAAATTATTGACTTTAAATTCCTCCGGTAATATGCTGCAAAATCTATTATTGTCTATCACAGGTGCCGACCAGAATGTGTTAATGCTCCTGGATGGGGAAATTCCAATGGACCAGGTTTCGAAATTTATTTCAGAAGAAAAATAATTAGTAAATATTATGACCAACCTAATGAATCCTGTTATAAATCGCCTGAAGTTTCTTCTCATTTTTTTACTCCTTGCTATAACTTTCAGTTCCTGCTTTATCTCTTCCCGTAGCAACATTGATGTCTTTAATAAAAGTGAATATGCCAGTTCTGTTTCGGTAAAAACGATTAAGGTACCTATGTTTATAACAAAGCCCATTGTAAAAAATTATTTGAGACAAGAAGAAGATGTACCCAAAGAAATCACTGATTTAATAAGCAGTTTCAAGAAAGTGAGGGTGACGCTGGCACAGACAACCAACCCCAAACTCGTCAGTGATTTCCGGACTGCGGTAAAGTCTTATGCCGGACAGGAATGGCTTTCGGTGCACAATGGAAACCAATGGATCTATTTAAAAGTAGATCAAAATGGCAATGATGTGATAAAAAGAATCACCGTGGCGATTTCAGCTCCTGACGAAAATCAATTGGTCTATGTAAATTTGAAATGCAATCTCACGCCTGATCAATTGAGCAAACTAATCAACCTGGCAATGGATTCCGACGAAGGAAAGAAAGTTTTGAAGGAAGGGGTAAAAGGGTAAAAAAATTTTTTTACGATGTGACAAATCGCTGAAAAAAGTGCTAAAAAATAGTAAACCTGTTTTGAGAAATATAAAGTGCAGATGAAAATCTGTGCTTTTTTATTTTAAATGAATAAGATTCACGGTGTTAAGGAAATTCGCAGTTCGTAAATTTCAAATCCAAATTTTTAGTAATTTGCTGAGTGGAATACCAATTGTTTAAGAATATTGTCTTCAATCCTGAAATTTGTAATGGCAAACCAATAATAAAAGGAACGCGAATAATAGTTGAAACAATCTGAGTTTTGTATTAGCGGGAGATACAATGAAGGATGTTTTGGAAGGATATCCAAACATTACCGAAGAAGATATTAAATCCTGTATAGAATTTACAATGAAACTATTTGATAAAAAATCTCTTTATAAGATATTTAAAATTTGACAACCTCCTATTCATATAATCCTGAAAACAAACAAAGTCAAAATATATTCGTCTTAGCATGCCTGCTAGTGCTAATTTGTCTTACAGTTGCCATCGATTTTCTATTTGCACAGATTCAAAATACTTCTTTTTATTTATCAGAATCGCTTCTTTTTGGCACTTTTTGGTTATTATTTTTTCCCTTGTTAAAAAT
>JBDTEF010000279.1:0-2558 GCA_039922615.1 Ginsengibacter sp. | reverse complement strand
CTAACACCTCAAGCACACATATTAGCATAATGTCAACATTCAACCTGAAATCATTAGGAATTAAAAACTTAAATTTGCCATCTCAAAAAAAGCATACGTGGCACTGATAAAAAGTATTTCCGGTATTCGCGGTACCATAGGTGGTAAACCGGGCGAAAATCTCACCCCATTGGATATTGTAAAATTCACTGCAGCTTTTGCAAGTGTAATAGTGACCGACACCAATAAAAAGGTAGTCATCGGCAGAGATGGTAGAATGAGTGGAGCAATGGTGAGTAATATATGCGCCAATACATTGGTTGCCTGTGGCCTTGAAGTAATTGATCTGGGCCTCACCACAACACCAACTGTAGAAATGGCTGTCACTGGTGAAAAAGCGGCCGGAGGAATAATTCTTACCGCAAGCCATAATCCAAAGGAATGGAATGCCTTAAAATTACTCAATAGCGAAGGTGAATTCATCAGTGCAGAAACTGGGGAAAAAATACTTGCCCTTGCCGAGAGTGATGATTTTAATTTCGTCAATGTTGACAAATTAGGCACCTACAGCCAGGATGATTCCTGGCTACAGAAACACATTGATGCTGTTGTTAATTACGACCTGGTAGATACTGATGCCATTAGGGAAGCCAATTTCAAAATTGTCCTCGATCCCATTAATAGTTCAGGTGCTATTTACGTACCTGCTTTGTTAAAGGCACTCGGCGTACAGCAGGTAAGTGTTATTAATGGAGAAATAACAGGGAAATTTGAACACAATCCTGAGCCTCTTCCAAAAAATTTATCATCTCTTAGCAGCGAAGTAAAAAAACAAAAAGCTTCTCTTGGTATTGCTGTGGATCCTGATGTAGACAGGCTTTGCTTTGTGTGTGAAGATGGAAGCATGTTTGGAGAAGAATATACGCTCGTAGCTGTTGCAGATTATATTCTTAGGCATCGCAAAGGAAATACAGTGAGTAATATGTCATCTACAAAATCATTAAAAGAAATTACGCATAAGCATGGTGGTGAGTATCACCCTTCGGCTGTCGGCGAAGTTAACGTAGTAAAGAAAATGAAAGCAGTAAATGCAGTGATTGGCGGGGAAGGTAATGGAGGTATTATTGTTCCTGACTTTCATTATGGCAGAGATGCACTGATTGGCATCGGGCTATTTCTTTCATTACTCGCACACTTTAAAAAGAGCATTAAGCAATTAAGAAAAACATATCCTGACTATTATATTTCCAAGAATAAAATTTCTCTGGAAAAAGATGTTGATGTAAAAATGATATTTGAAAAAATAAAAGAGAAATACCGCAAAAATCCAATCAACACAGAAGACGGTTTAAAAATTGAATTTGATAATGATTGGGTTCATTTAAGAACAAGTAATACGGAACCCATCATAAGAATCTACTCTGAAAGCACTTTTGAAACTACGGCAGAAAATATAGCCAAGAAAATAATGAAGGATATCAATGAGGTTATGTAATTTTTTAATAAATTAAAATAGAGCTATTTTCTACCAGCAACCCATAAAATTATAAGTCACTTTCAATGAAAAGAATTTATTTTGACAACGCGGCCACCACAGCATTAGACCCCGAAGTTTTTGAAGCAATGAAGCCTTTTTTTATAGAAAAATTTGGCAACCCATCTTCTCTCTATTCTTATGGAAGAGAGACAAGAATGGCGATTGAAAATGCCAGGAAATCAGTTGCAAAAATTTTAAATGCACATCCTGCAGAAATATTCTTTACAAGCGGAGGTACAGAAAGTACGAACACAGCTATTTATGCTGCAGTAAATGATCTGGGATGTAAACACATTATAACTTCCCCGATAGAACACCATGCCACCATGCATTGTGTAGAACATTTGGCAAAAACAGGGAAGGCAAAAGTATCTTATGTGAAGGTGCTTGAAGATGGTCACATAGACATGGGAGATCTCGAAAATTTACTAAAAGAAAGTGAGGACAAATGTCTTGTTACCCTAATGCATGCGAATAATGAGATAGGGACAATTACTGATATAGAAGCTGTTGGTCATCTTTGCAAAAAATACAATGCTATTTTCCATTCAGATACGGTACAGACATTGGCTCACTTTCCGATTGACTTAAGGAATTTATATGTTCATTTTGTTACCGGTGCCAGTCATAAATTTCATGGACCCAAAGGAGTTGGCATTTTATACATTAATGAGAATATAAAAATTAATCCTTTTATAAACGGTGGCAGCCAGGAAAGAAATATGCGTGCAGGCACAGAAAATATCTATGGCATCGTTGGTTTTGCCAAAGCCCTGGAAATTGCTAATGCAAATATGGCTACAGAAACTACCCATATAAAGGAAGTAAGAGATTACATGAAAGAGCAACTTACCCTGGAAATTCCTGGTGCTCATTTTAATGGAGATACTGATGGTCATAGTCTGTACACTGTGTTGAGTGTGGGCTTTCCTAAATCAGAAAAATCAGAAATGCTTCTTTTCAATCTTGATATTAACCACATTTGTGTAAGTGGCGGAAGCGCCTGCACGTCAGGTGCAGAAATGGGCAGCCACGTGATACG
>JBDTEF010000278.1:0-4175 GCA_039922615.1 Ginsengibacter sp. | reverse complement strand
CATAATATCAATGAAGGAATAAGCAGATTTTGAAATGCGGCTAAAGCCGATAAACCAGATCATCTATCCGTTGAATGAAGTCAACGGCAATACAAGAAATTTAGCATAATGTTGAACCTAATATTCGGGAAGCAGCATCTTGAAAGCAGAATGTATTTTTATTATTGTAGAATGAAAAGAACGACATTTTAAAATTCATTTTGATTCCTAAACCTTTTTTATTTCCGATCCTTTAATATCCTCAAAAAAAGTGAGCACTTCTCTTAATTCTTTTTTTGGAATGCCTATTTGCATAACACAAAATAATTGCATTTCATTTTTATTCACAGTACAATTATACTGTTTGATGATACGCATCACTTCATTCATTTCTGTGTAATTAAAATGAAGTTCATAAGAAATCTCAATCGTTTTTTGAATGGAAGGTATGCATTGTAATACTTGTGACGCAGAAGTTTTGTACGCATTGATTAGTCCCGGCACTCCTAATAAACTTCCACCAAAATAACGCACAACTACAATCATTACATCGGTAAGATTCTTCGCATCTATCTGGCCTAAAATCGGTTTGCCTGCAGTGCCTGAAGGTTCTCCATCATCACTGGATCGGAATTGATTTCCGTCTGTGCCCAGGCGATAGGCGAAGCAATGATGATTGGCTTTGGGATGCTCTTTTTTTAATAATTGTAAATGAGTTTTAAAATCTTCTGCTTTTTTTATTGGAAAGCAGTAAGCGAGAAATTTACTTCCCCTGTCTTTGAATTCTGCGATAGCAGGGGCTTCTATGGTAAAATAATGATCCAAATTGCTGTTTAAAGTTGAGGTCAAATATATCTAATTTCTTTTGTAGAAAATATTGTTTAAAAATGTTGGTGTAATTGTTTTCTTGTGCGGATTATTAAAATAATACATTAAGGATTGCATTTCAAATTTAATTTCTTCAACGTACCTTTGAGACCTTGATTTATTGAAAATTCAAGCTTTTATTTCCGTTTAAAAATATCCCTGATGAATTTTGAAAATACTTTAGAATTTGCACAACAACTCGATAAAGAAGATCCCTTAAAAAAATACCGTGAACAATTTTATATCCCAATCGTTCATGGAAAAGAAAGCATTTATTTTAATGGAAATTCTTTAGGACTTCAGCCAAAATCTGCACAGGATGCCGTGCTGAATGAAATGGAAGACTGGGCAAATTTTGGAGGCGAAGGCCATTGGAACGCACGCCATCCCTGGATCAAATATCATGATATGTTTCCTTCATTGGTGGCGCCTATTGTTGGTGCACTTCCGGAGGAAATAGCTGTTATGAATAACCTCACAGTCAATCTCCATTTATTACTCGCTAGCTTCTATCGCCCAACCAGGGAGCGTTTCAAAATAATTGTGGAAGAGAAAGGATTTCCGTCTGACCAATATGCGATTACTTCTCATATACAGTTGGCAGGATTATCCGTGGAAGATACTTTGATAGAAGTAAAACCCAGGGAAGGAGAACATTGCATTAGAAATGAAGACGTAATTAAGGCAATAAAAGATAGTGGAGATAGCCTTGCTTTGGTAATTATCGGCGGTGTAAATTATTATACGGGGCAGGTTTTTGACATGAAGTCTATAACTGCAGCAGCGCATGAAGTAGGCGCCAAATGTGGGTTTGATCTTGCCCATGCCGCAGGAAATATAGAATTGCATTTGCATGATTGGGATGTGGATTTTGCCTGCTGGTGTACTTATAAATATTTGAATTCAAGTCCGGGTGGAGTAGGAGGTGCTTTTATCAATAAACGCTATCATACAGATAAAGATGTATTGAGAATGGCAGGCTGGTGGGGGAATAATAAAGAATCCCGGTTTGATATGGAGAAAAATTTTGACCCGATCCCTTCTGCCGAAGGATGGATGGTAAGTTGTACGCCATTATTACCCATGGCGGTTCACAAGGCAGCGCTGGATATGTTTGCTCAAATAGGGTTTAAAAGAATCGTAGAAAAAGGTAAAAATTTGAGCGCTTATTTATTGTATGTTTTGAACGATATCAACGAAGGTGCTGCTAAAAAAGTAATTGAAGTGATTACGCCAACAAATGAAGATGAACATGGTTGCCAGGTCTCTATGTTGATGCTTGAAAACGGAAAACATATTTTCGATATTCTTCACAAAAACAGTGTGATAGCTGATTGGCGTGAACCAAATGTAATCAGGATTGCGCCGGTTCCTCTGTACAATAAGTATGAGGATGTGTATACTTTCGGACAAATAATAAAGAATGCATTGAATAGCAATTAATCAGTTTATCAAAGAAATTTAAGGTCCATGTTAAGCCGTCGTCTGGTATCCGACCAACGACAACCGAATTAAAAAGAAATTCAAGATCACTTGTTTAGTATTCAAAATCTGAATAATTATTTAATTAAATTATGAATAGAAATTCACTCATTCAACATATCAAGGAAAAAGAATCCTACCTGTGTGTAGGCCTGGATTCAGATATTGTGAAAATTCCACAGCATCTGCAAAACCATACTGATGCAGTGTTTGAATTTAATAAACAAATCATTGATGCCACTTTGGATCTCTGTGTTGGCTATAAAATTAATACCGCTTTCTATGAAGTAAGAGGTGCAAAAGGTTGGGAAGATATGCAGCGTACCGTTGAATATATTCCCGATACTCATTTCAAAATTGCGGATGCAAAGAGAGGAGATATAGGTAATACTTCTTCTCATTATGCGAAAACATTTTTTGATACCGTTCCTTTCGATGCGATCACTGTGGCACCCTACATGGGCAGCGATAGTGTAAAACCATTTTTGGATTATGAAAATAAATGGACCATTGTTTTAGGATTGACTTCAAATCCCGGCGCTGCGGATTTTGAGTTGCAACAACTATTGCATGAACAAAGTGACCAATTAAGACAGCCTGGTGAAGATATCCAACGCAGATATTTATATGAAAAAGTGATAGAAGAAGTAGCCACCTGGGGCACAAAAGAGAATTTAATGTTTGTGGTTGGTGCAACGAAAGCTGACCAGGTTGCCTCTGTACGAAAAATAGTTCCCGATCACTTTTTATTGATTCCCGGTGTCGGATTTCAGGGTGGAAGCCTGTCTGAAGTTTCCAAATACGGTCTCACAGACGATTGTGGCCTTTTGGTTAATGTTTCCAGAGCCATTATCTATGCCGGAAGCGGGGAAAATTTTGCAAAAGAAGCAAGAGCAATATCGCTGCAATACCAAACAGAAATGAAGATGTACCTGGACCATTATAAGGGTTAAAATAAGGCGCACTTTGAGTACTTTATTTCGTTAATTTTGCGCCTTCAAATCAATGAAAACTATTAATTATTAACAAACTCCGGCTTCTTTTTATCTTCTTAAGAAGGCCCTTAATATTCAAATAATGTTAGACCAATTTCAATCTCCTGATTATTTTAATGTAGACGAACTGCTTACGGATGAACATAAACTCATTCGTGATACTGTAAGAAATTATGTGAAAAAAGATATTTCACCCATCATTGAGGATTATGCACAGAGAGCAGAATTTCCTGAACAAATAGTTAAGCAATTGGGTGACTTAGGATGCTTTGGACCTACTGTACCTGTGCAATATGGTGGTGGCGGACTGGATTATATTTCCTATGGATTAATGATGCAGGAACTGGAACGTGGAGATAGTGGTGTTCGAAGTACAGCCAGCGTGCAGGGATCATTGGTTATGTTTCCTATTTATGCCTATGGTAGTGAAGAGCAGCGGAATAAATATCTTCCCAAACTCGCCAGTGGTGAGTGGTTGGGCTGTTTTGGACTTACCGAACCCAATCATGGTAGCGACCCTGCCGATATGTTGAGTAATTATAAAGATGCCGGCGATCACGTGATATTGAATGGCAGTAAAATGTGGATCAGTAATGCGCCATTTTCTACTGTTGCAGTCGTATGGGCAAAAGACGAAAAAGGTGAGATTCATGGGTTGATAGTTGAGCGGGGAATGGAAGGTTTCTCAACACCAACAACACATGGTAAATGGAGCCTTCGTGCGAGTGCCACCGGTGAATTGGTTTTTGATAATGTAAAAGTGCCAAAAGAAAATATTTTGCCGAATGTGAAGGGATTAAAAGGCCCGTTGAGTTGCCTGACGAAGGCGCGTTACGGGATCGCCTGGGGCGC
>JBDTEF010000277.1:0-4547 GCA_039922615.1 Ginsengibacter sp. | reverse complement strand
TCAATAGTATTATCTTTTTTAGATTTTGAAATTAAGATAATAAGATCTCTAAAATATTAAACAACTTACATCTACTAAGGTTTAATAAAAATAAAAACTAACTCCCAGAATTTAACGAAAAACTATTAATCCTACATCACCCTTTTTGCCTGACTACTTCATCCAATTGATTTTCCATTTTCAACAATGATTGCATCAATTCCGCTGATATTGTTGGTTGATTTTTTTCCTGTAATTGTGTCGCATACCAAATCAAAACCATTGAAATATAATCCTGCATATCCTTTCCTGCAAAACTTGTGCGGAATTCAAGTATTTTATCGTTGATCGTTTTCAGCGTTCGGCGAACCGTTTCTTCATCAGCCGGCAAAATCTTAATTCGATAGTTTCTGTCGGCAATCGTAATATTTAAAGGAATCAATTGGGCAGTTTCCATATTTTAATTATTAAGCATTGTCATGCATTTATCAATTGATTTGATATATTGGTTGATCACTTTTTCAAATGCGAGCTTCTCCTCACCTTCCATTTTTCCTGTAGAGGCCTTTAGAATTTGATTTTGCTGTTCTACATTGGCAGCTACTTCCTTTAGTGCCTCATGAGACAATTTCAATTGCTCATGATCATTTTTCAATCGCTTATTTTCTACCAACAACGCCTGGTAATTTTTAATTAAAACAGTTAGTTTTAATTGTATACTTTCTATATGGTTGTCAATGGCATCAGGCATTACGTCTTATTGAAGCATTTAATTGTGATTCTAATGCGTTGATTATGTTCGCCATCATCATGTCAACTTCCTTGTCAGTCAATGTTTTTTCTTTATCTGAAAAAGTAATGCTAATGGCCAATGATTTTTTATTTTCACCGAGTTTATCACTCTCAAATACATCAAACAATTGAAGTTTTGATAATTTGTTTAGCCGCAAAGATTTTATCAGATCCTCAATAGACTGGTAAGTTGCACTCTTATCAACCACAATTGCCAAATCTCTTTCCATAGAAGGAAATTTAGCAACAGATTCGTAAACCAACTTATTTTTTGACGTAAGCGAAAGTATTTTATCCCAATCAAGAGAAACGAAATAAACCGGTTGTTTGATAGCAAATTTTTCAAGTTCTTTCTTTGAAACCCTTCCACCAAATCCCATTTCTTTTTTATTCAAAATCGCAGAAAATCCTTCAACAATTTGATCATTTATTTCATTCTTGAACTGGATATTTTCCAATCCCATTAAGGAAAAAATAGCATTACAAATACCCTTTACAAAATATAAGTCAATTTTTTTTGCAGGAGAATTCCAGTTTAATTCACTTGTATTTCCTGTAAAAAACAAAGCCAAATGTTCTTTTTCATAAAAGCCATTTTCATTTTTCGAATAGGTTTTTCCGAACTCCAAAAACAACAAATTGGCATTTTTACGGTTTATGTTGTGAACTACAACTTCAAGTCCGGTTGGCAACATAGAAGGCCGCATCACATTAAGGTCTTCACTAATGCTATTGATGATTTTTAAACTGTGGGCAAGGGTTTGCTCATTAAAATATTTACTATTCGTGATTGAATTCGTAAATATTTCAGCGAAACCATTTCCATTCAACCAGGTAATTATTTTTTCTTTTTTGCGGGCATTCTCCAATCCGAAATCTATAGCCGGCGACATGCTGATATTGGCAGGTATTTCAATATTATCCAATCCATCGATCCGCATGATCTCTTCGATGATATCAGCAGGCAAACTAATATCAGGATTGCTGAAAGGAACTGCCACCTGGATATCGTCTATGCCTTCCCGTGAGATGGAAAAATTCAGGCTGCGCAAAATATTTTTTACTGTATCAGGATGATAATTTTTACCACTTATTTTTTTGAGGTAATGATTGGTAAGCGTGACTTCCGTTTTTTCTTTGGGATTCGGATAAATGTCAATGATATCTGAAACAATTTTTCCTCCGGCCACTTCCTTAATCAACATGGCTGCACGTTTGAGCACATTCACCGTATTGCTGATATCTATACCTTTTTCAAAGCGAATAGCTGCATCTGTTCTTAAATTGTGGCGCAATAAAGTTTTTCGAATCATGGCAGGATTGAAAACGGCACTTTCCAAAAATATAGACGTTGTATTTTCAGAAACGCCACTATCTGCGCCACCATATACGCCGGCAATACACATTGGCTCACTTTCTCCGTCACAGATAATAATATCTTCTGCGCCCAATTTTCTTTCTTTATGATCTAATGTCAGAAAAGGCGTGTCCTGCGGAAGTGTTTTTACAATGACTTTATTTCCCTTGATTTTATCTGCATCAAAAGCATGTAAAGGTTGCCCGGTTTCATGCAAAATGAAATTAGTAATATCTACAATATTATTCAGCGGTTTCAATCCTATGCTCTTCAATTTATCCTGCAACCATTTCGGTGAAGGCGCTATTTGTATTCCTGACATAGATAAACCACTGTATCGAGGGCAAATAGTTGAATCTTCTACTTCTACAGAAATATTTCCCGAATGTGCATCAGGCTTAAAATTATTTTTAAAAGGAGATATTACCTTACAATCTTTTTTTAAATGATGCGAAAGATAGGCGCAAACATCTTTTGCCACACCTAAATGACTCATGGCATCCATGCGATTTGGTGTGAGTCCAATCTCGAAAGTGTAATCCTGGTATAGGTTGTAATAATCTTTAGCCTGAAGTCCTACGGCGGTATCTTCCGGCAATTCAATAATGCCGGCATGGCTGCTTCCCAATCCTATTTCATCCTCGGCACATAACATTCCATTACTTTCCTGTCCGCGTATTTTAGACTTTTTGATGGTGAAAGAATCACCGGTAAACGGGAATAACGTAGCACCGGGTGTAGCAACAATTACTTTTTGTCCAACAGCTACATTATTTGCACCGCAAACAATTTTAAGTGGCTCTTCCAGGCCAACATCTACCGTTGTAATCTTTAACCTGTCTGCATCAGGATGTTTTTCACAGGTTAATACTTCACCGGTAACCAAGCCTTCCAGGCCGTTTTTAACTTCTTCAAAAGTTTCAATTCCTTCCACTTCCAAACCAACTGAAGTAAGAATATCTCCAATTTTATTAGGATTTTCAATAATCTTTAAACCGGTTCCTTCTTTAGGCAAATATTCTTTAAGCCATTCGTAACTAATCTTCATGAATTTCTGTGTAAATCGACAATATTATTTAGAATGTCAAAAATAAGAAACTATTAGGGATGTATTGTTTAAAGAGAAATACAAAGTTTGATTTGATTTAACGGTATAAATTGAAAAATTTAAAAGGCATTAATTTTATTGGAATTAATCTAATAGCGCACACTCTTTATAATATTTTATTCTGGAGGTCTATTATGATTCTTCCAAATTCTCCAACCCCTCAACCACAACCGAAATAATATCATTTCCGTTTTCTTTAAAATATATTTTTAATCCTATCTGGTTTGCCAAACCCTTTGCCATTTGCAATCCAAAGCCGGAATATTGACTGCTGATATTTTTTTGTTCCAATAATAAATTGAGTTTATTCACTTCCTCTTTATTACAATTATTGCTAATAACAATCTGGTCTTTTAATATTTCAATATTAATAACTTTCCCCTCAGAACTATTTTTTATTGCATTTTGTAGAAGATTTCTGATGATAACCGCTAAAAAATTTTCATCACTTCTATAACTTATTTGTTGATCGGTATTGATGTTGATCAACAATTTTTTGTCATTAATTTCTTCCTTAAATAAATTGATTTCCTGGCTGATTAAATGATTAATATTTACCATTCTAAACTGGGGTTTAAAATTTTTCATTTGGCTTTTACTCCAAAGCAGCAAATCCTCCATGGTTTCTAATACATTTTCTGATGCTTCATTTATTCTTTCTGAAAAATCCTCGGTTGCATTTATTCCATTAATTGTTGGATTTGCTTTTTGAAGATGTATCATCTGCACAATCTTACTCACAGGCGCGCGTAAATCGTGTGCGATAATGCCGAATAAAGTGGCTTTTGTTTCATTGGCAACAGATAGTTCATTATTCACCTTATCTAATTGTACGTTTCGGTCATTTAATTGGATATTCATTTTTTCCCTGTTACTGTAGATGGAATAAAGCAACAAAGAGATGATGCCCAACCCACACAAGCTAATAATTAGTATAAGGCGCGTGCGACTGGCCTTTTGCAGTTCTAGATTTCTTACCCTGTTCTCATTATCCAAAAACTTTATACGGATTTCTTTTCTTCCTGTTTCATATCTTGTTGCCTGGTCTGCCAGGTTCGTTGAGATTTTTTTGGCGGTGATCGAATCCAAAATCGAAGAATATTCTGAAAAATATTTTATAGCATCACCATCTTTTCCTTCGGCTTGCAAACTCAATCCCATATACTTTATGGCTTCTGCATAATCTTCTTTACTAAATTGTTTTGCGATTGGCAAAGCCCTTGAAAGCCATTCAACCGCTTTCTTAAAATCGCCCGTTTTAAAATAATATTTCCCCGCTAAAACCTGGCCTTCGTATATAAATACAGGTTC
>JBDTEF010000276.1:0-7100 GCA_039922615.1 Ginsengibacter sp. | reverse complement strand
AGCCGGGAATATGTACAAGTTTGAATGCTTCAATTTTGATGAAGAAGATTGGGATAGAGTTATAATCTTTTTTCCACGCAAAGACGCAAAGGTGCAAAGGCGCAAAGAAATCAATGCTTAGGCTGGTATTGATTTCTGGTTTTGCTAGCTGCTGTTGGCGTCCCCGCCAACAGCAATAAAAGGGAATATTTTTTCAATATTCTAGTTAAAAAACTGCCTGGAAATTTTAAAATAATCACATCCATCAAAAGAATACTGTTGGCGATACGCCAACAACAACATCAAAAATTTTAAGATAATTAAAAGCTGCCGCCGATGTTGGTGTTGAGTTATGGCGAATTGTGCGGTTGCTTCACCAACATCAATTTTAGATTACGTTATTGTTTCACAAGAGGACGCAAACGTGCAAAGACGCTAAGTGTCACATACTTTTGTTGGTGTCCCCGACAACAGCTGACTTATAAATCTTTTTCAGTAAAATCCTTACTTAAAAAAATTTCTAAAAGTTGGCAAAATTAAAAAGTATTATGTTGGCGGGACACCAACATCAGCAGAAACAGTATCTATGAAATTTATTTAATTTACATCTTGCATTTCTGTTGGTGATGACACCAATAGATAAGAAAAATCTTGTTGGCGGGACGCCAACAAAAGCACGATGGAGCAGAAATAGACCGATATTCAATTCAAAAATTCATCATTCATCATTTCTTAATGACTCTTACCCCATCCAAAGAAGTCATTCCCATTTGCATAAATCAATAGAGCAAATAAAATAACCATTCCAACTATCTGGGCATACTCCAAAAATTTATCGCTGGGCTTTCTGCCGGTGATCATTTCTATCAAAGTAAATACTACATGTCCGCCATCCAATGCAGGAATCGGTAACAAGTTCATAAAGGCAAGTATGATAGAAAAGAAAGCAGTTATTTTCCAAAATGCTTCCCAGTTCCATCCGTAATCAGGGAAAATGGAAGCCATTGTTTTGAATCCACCAAGTCCTTTATAGGCACCGGTTTCAGGATTCAATATTAATTTAAACTGTTGCACATAGAAACTTAATTGCTCCCCGGTTTTTCTTACTCCGGCAGGAAATGATGCCAGCAAACTGTAAGTTTTTGTCTCTTGCTTTAAAATTCCGAGACTATCTGCCTGGTCTTCCGTTATGTTATAAAAACCGATTATGCCGGAAGTGTCAACTTTAATTTTTTCTTGTACACGCTGATCGTTTCTAAGAACAGTTAATGTTACACTATCACCTTTTTTACCTGCGATCGCCGGTGCCATTTCATCGAAGAATTGAACTGGCGTAGAATCAACAGCTACAATTTTATCAAAAATCTTTAATCGTGAGGCGTTATTATTACCCGGGATATCAAAAAACCCACCAATCATTACGGGCATACGGGCGGTTAAAAGTGAAACACCTTTTTTACCCTTCTTTTCTACCAGTTGCTCAATCATATTTATTGGAATATGAATATTTTCCTCCTTACCTCCTCTATCTACAGTAATTTCTTTTCCTAATAAAATTTTAGCAGGTACATCATTAAAATATTGGACAGGTTCTCCATTTACTGCTTTTATTTTATCACCATTTCTCAATCCAATATTGCTCATAATGCTGTCAGTCACCATTATGCCATTCGTTACATTCTGATTTGGCGTCTTCGTTTCACCCCATGTGAACAAGATCATTGCATAAATAAAAAAGGACAGCAACACATTCATAATCACGCCTGCGAGCATAATGATTAATCTTTGCCAGGCTGGCTTACTCCGAAATTCCCACGGCTGTGGTGGCAATTTCATCTGCTCTTTATCCATACTTTCATCCACCATTCCCGAGATCTTTACATAACCACCCAATGGCAACCAACCTATTCCATATTCTGTTTCACCTATTTTCTTTTTAAAAATTGAAAACCATGGATCGAAAAATAAATAGAATTTTTCTACGCGGCATTTAAACCATTTAGCTGTTATATAATGACCGAATTCATGAATGATTACCAGAATTGAAAGAGAGGATATAAGATAGGCCGCCTGCAAACCCACGCCCGGCCAATTGATTGCTAAAAATGTCATGTTAAGTTAGATGTATGATTTCCAGGTACTAAGTGATATGGAATTGTACCGTATTCAATTGTTTAAAAGGTTAATTTTTAAAATAATAATTTCTTCTGTCAATAGTTTGGTTTGCTCTATAATTCTACTATGCGCTTTTTGAATTTCACATACCAGATTATTTACATTTTTACTAAAGAAGCCGCGAAATTACGTGCCTCGCCGTCGCTTTCAAAATAATCAGCAATATTTGGCTTTTCTATAAAACTTATTTTTTCCATACACTTCTCCACTACCGCTGTCATATCTAAAAATCCGATACGGTTATTTAGAAATGCCCAGACAGCTATTTCATTGGCTGCATTTAATATACAGGGCAGATTTCCGCCTTTTTCCAGCGCGATACCAGCCAGCGTTAGGTTTCTAAATGTCTTGACATCAGGCTCTTCAAAAGTGAGGGTAGATAATTTTCTCCAGTCAATTCTTGGATTATCTGAAGCTACGCGGTATGGAAAAGTCATGGCATATTGAATAGGTAATTTCATATCGGGCATACCCATTTGCGCTTTGATACTGCCATCTTCAAATTGCACCATACTATGAATAATACTTTGGGGATGAATCACCACCTGGATCTGGCTTGGTGTAAGATTAAAAAGCCATTTGGCCTCTATCATTTCTAGTCCTTTGTTCATCAAAGTAGCAGAGTCTACCGATATTTTGGCGCCCATCGTCCAATTGGGATGCTGGAGTGCATGATGTTTTTTTACATTTACCAGGTAATTTGGTTTCTTGCCCAGGAAAGGTCCGCCACTTGCGGTGAGAATTATTTTTTCAATTTTATTTCTTGTTTCTCCTACCAAACATTGAAAGATAGCAGAGTGTTCGCTGTCAACCGGTAGAATAGGTACCCTGTTATCAATGGCCATTTGCATTACAATATCACCGGCAACAACCAGCGTTTCTTTATTGGCTAAAGCAATTGGTTTTCCTTTTTCCAATGCTTTGAGCGTTGGTTTCAATCCTGCAAAACCTACGATGGCTGCCAGCATCATATCATAAGTATCAAAATCTGCTACTTCTTCAAGGGCAGACTCACCAGCAAACACCTTAATATCTTTTGGCAACAATGCCGCTTTTACCTCTTCATACCTACTTTCATCGCCTATAACAACTGCATTGGGAATAAATTTAGTGGCCTGCTCTATTAATAATTTATAATTCGTTTGTGCAGTGAGTATTTCAACCTGGAATAGGTCAGGGTGACTCGCAATTACTTCAAGTGCCTGTGTACCTATTGAACCAGTGGAGCCAAAAATGGCTATTCGCTTTTTATTTGTTTCTTCCATATAAAATGATTGTCTACAGCATTTATTTCTGTCAATATAAAATCAACTACGATGGCGGCAATTTACTTCTTTATTTGTTGTAAAGCTATTTTGCAGTTCTATGGTGATTATCAAAATGTAAAACAACTAGTGTCATATTATCTCTCGGCCATTTCCTACTTTTTTTCCATCGTTATTTTTTACTGACTTGCTTTTTGGCAGACTCAATCAACCCTAAAGTTTCATCAAATCCAAACATCAGATTCATGTTTTGAATGGCCTGACCTGCAGCGCCTTTCATTAAATTATCTATAGCCGTGTGAATGACGAGGATATCTCCGGCTTTCTCAAGGTTAATAAAACAATTGTTGGTATTTAGCACTTTTTTTAAAAAGACCGGTTCTTTACTTATATGAATAAAAGATCTGTCTTCATAAAATTTTTCAAAAATATAATACATCTCACGCAAAGATTCTGTACACTTTAATTGTGATGTCACAAAAATACCTCTTGGAAATTCTCCCTTCCATGGTACAAAATGTATGGAACTTAAATTGTCATCTTTAGAAAAATGGAATAGTGATCTTTTTATTTCCTTTTCTACAATATCTGCATCTACCTCTACTTCATTGATTTTATGCGACTTTTTACCCGCACCAAAATTACCAATCATGTGATTCTCTGTAGTACCAGCAATGCCTGTAGTATAGATATCGTTTAATAATTTTTTATGGGCAATGGGCAATAATCCCAGCGTAACACATGTGGCCATGGCACCCGGCAAGGATATATTATTGGCTTTTTGAATTAATTCTTTTTTTAGCTCAGGCAATCCATACATAAATCGTCTGCCTTCAAATAATTGGGTCGCTTCTGTTCTGAATTCGCCGGACAAGCAAATGATTTTTATCTTTTTAGGAAGTTTATTTTTATTGAGAAAGGACTTTGCAGAACCCGATTTTCCGCAAATGAAAAGCAAATCAACAAGGTTATTATTCTTTTTAGAGATTGCTGATCCTTCACCATCCAATAAGTCTGATTTTCTCACAGGTAATTCATCCCGGTCATTTTTAATATTGACCAACGTCACCATTGGATGGATTTTAAGCAGATTGAATAATTCATTATAAACAAGACCGGAATCCCCAATTATTGCTGCTGTGATCTTTAATCCCATTTATAATATTTTACCTGGCAAATGCTGTTTTACAAAGAGACTTCTACTTTAATCCATTTTTTTAAAGCATCTGCCAATAACCTGTCATTGCTTAATCTTGGCACCTTATTCTGACCACCTAACTTATTTACACTTTTCATGTAATCAATAAACCCGTTCTTTTTTACAACCTTAATTTTTAATGGCTGTAGAATATTTCCTTTGACCAGGTCATCATAATAAATATTTTTTTGTCGAAGATTATCATCCATTTTTTTTGAAAATAAATCCAAGTCCACCGGCTCTTTCTCAAACTCAATAAACCATTCGTGAAAACTTTTCTCGCCAGATGTTGAGATATTAGGCGCAACAGTAAATTCTGTAATACTTACTCCAAACTCCTTCGCAGCTTCTCCCAGTGCACTCTCAACTTCTTCCCCGATTACATGCTCACCAAAAGCTGAAATGAAATGTTTTATTCTTCCTGTTACCAGGATGCGATACGGATTTAATGACACAAATTTTATCGTATCGCCTATATTGTAAGCCCACAATCCGGCATTGCTACTAATGATAAGCGCATAATTTTTATGTAGTTCAACATCCTTTAATGTAAGCCTGGAGGGAGTTTCAGATTCCAACTCTTCGACTGGGACAAACTCATAAAAGATACCACTGCAGGTATTTAATAGCAATCCGGGCTCAGTTCTTGAATCCTGGAAAGCAAAAAACCCTTCACTTGCTGGAAATAATTCAATGGTATCGACCTCTCTTCCAATACTTTCAAAAAGTTTGGCTTTATAAGGTTCAAAACTTACGCCCCCTTGTACCATTACCCAAAAATTTGGGAAAATATCCTTTATTTTTTTACCAGTTCTTTTTTCCAATTCATCGAAATACATTTGTATCCATGGTGTAATTCCGCTGATCAACGTCATGTTTTCATTCAACGTTTCATCTACAATTTTACTTAATTTCTCTTCCCAGTCTTCTATACAATTTGTCTCAAAAGAAGGCATTTGATTAGATCGTAAATATTTGGGTACATGGTGATTTACAATACCACTTAATCTTCCGGTTGGTATACCACCGACTCTTTCCAACTCTGGTGAACCACTTAAAAAAATTAATTTTCCACTGGCGAAACTCGCGTGCCCTGTCTCTGCCATATAGCACAGGAGGGCATTACGTGCCGTATTGATATGATTGGAAATGGAATCCTTTGTGATAGGAATATATTTTACGCCACTGGTAGTGCCACTCGTTTTGGCAAAATAAATAGGCTGTCCTTTCCAAAGAACGTTGTGCTTACCTTCTTTTATTTTATCGATGTACAATTTGAATTCTTCATATCCACGGATGGGAACATTTTTTACAAAATCCGCATGATTTTTTATTTTCTCAAATCCGTGGTCTTTCCCAAATTCTGTTTTTGCAGCCGTTTTTACCAGGGAATTAAAAATGGATTCCTGGTCAGCAACTGCAGTTAACCTTGATTTTTTGATCTGTTTATAAATGTAGGTTGCAAATGGTTTGGCTAGTATGGATTTAATCTTCATTTTAAAGTAGGTAGTCGTTTGGTCAAATTTACGAATAATTGTTTTCAGTTATTTTGGAATGCTACAATGTAGCAAAGCTGCAGATAATATTTTGAATGAATAGTAAGAGCGGGAATGCTGCCAGGATTACCGCTTTTTATTCTCTAAGTTATTAATTTGTAAAAGTATTCTTTCGTCGAGTCTCTTCCGCGGAGATTCAAGTGGAAATATGCTATTCGTAGGTTAATGCATTAACTATTAAATTTGCAGCATTATGTTGAATGGAAAATCAGTAGCCTTGCATACGCTTGGTTGCAAACTTAATTATTCCGAAACATCTGCCATTGAAAGGTTAATGATCAATGATGGATTTGTTTCAAAAGATTTTACGGATGAAGCAGATGTTTATGTAATCAACACCTGCTCTGTGACAGAGAATGCTGATAAAGAATGCCGCCAATTGGTACGCAGAATTCAGCGTAAAGCTCCTGAAGCGATGGTAGTCATTATTGGATGTTATGCACAATTAAAACCCAAAGAAATTGCAGAAATCCCGGGAGTAGACCTTGTTCTCGGTGCTTCAGAAAAATTTAATATTACCCATCATTTAAAAGAATTGACGCACGGCGATAGTGCTAAAATCTGCAGTTGCGAAATCGAAGAGGTAGAAGGTTTTCATTCTTCGTTTTCATTGAATCATCGTACACGTACTTTTTTAAAAGTGCAGGATGGCTGCGATTATAATTGCTCATTCTGTACCATCCCACTTGCTCGGGGAAGAAGCAGAAGTAATTCGATTGAAAATGTTTTAAAAGAGATTAAAGAAATTTCAGCTTCTGGCACAAAAGAAATAGTTTTAACCGGAATCAACCTCGGCGATTTTGGAAAAGACGGAAAAGGAGAAAAAACCGGTAGCAATTTTTTATCCTTACTTACAGAAATCGAAGAGAAAACAGATATTGAACGATACAGAATTTCTTCAATTGAACCTAATTTATTGACAGATGA
>JBDTEF010000275.1:0-3812 GCA_039922615.1 Ginsengibacter sp. | reverse complement strand
CAAAGTAAATCATCTTTTATAGGATGCTATGGAAAAGTAAGATTCCACTTTTTGCTTCTGCCTTCCTGGCTAATGATCCATTCGTTTGTCCGATAAATAAAAGAAATAGCCTGTTAAATAAATAAGTGATCCCGTTCTTTAACCTCCAGGGCGGAAAGTACACGTAGAAGAAAAAATAACTTTTTTCGAAGAAACATTTACTGTCGAAAAAAATAAGTAATGCTTTGTAAGATTTTCTTGGTTCCGGCATCAAAAAGGAAATTGAATAATATGAAACAAATAATGAAGACCAGTTTCTTAATTTTTTCCTTTGGCTTATTGGCAGGTAAATTAAATGCACAAGATGCCATATTTATAAAAAAGATTGGCGTGAAAGGATCACCTATCTTGTTTTTGCCACATATTGGTTGCGATGCAAGTATGTGGCAATCCATAGCCGAAAATTATGCACAAACCAACACTTGCTATCTTTTTGATTTTGCAGGTTTTGCGGGTAAGCCAGCTTTAAAAGGAAATTACACAGAAAATTATGTGAGCAGTTTAGTGAAGTTTATAACAGATAATAATCTGAAAGAATGCATATTGATAGGGCAAAATTATGGTGCATTTGTTGCCACAAAAGTTGCAGAAAAATTACCTGCCAGCGTCAAATTTCTGGTGCTGACAGATTTCTTTCC
Organism: Ginsengibacter sp.; assembly: GCA_039922615.1. Lineage (GTDB taxonomy): Bacteria > Bacteroidota > Bacteroidia > Chitinophagales > Chitinophagaceae > Ginsengibacter. Next base: position 3,135 of record JBDTEF010000275.1, on the reverse strand, counting down.
TAAGCTGAGTATGGTGTTGGGTAAAAATTTGTCGCAGGAGAAATTAGACAATATCCTGGCATCCATAAAACAAAATATTTTAGAGACAGACAGCCTGTCTTTCGCTACTTATCAAAGACAAATGGCAACGGGTATGAATTATATGGATAGCAGTTTTGTGCCGGAATTTGTCTATTGGCAAATGAAATCCGACAGGCAAACATTGTCGGGGACTTTGATAGAACAAATGAGTGCTGATCTTCTTCCCTATTTTGAAAAGAATAAAATTCCAACCTTGGTTTTCAGTACCTGGTATTTCGCAAAATCGTTTAAAAAAATGCCTATGTCAGATGCTGAAGAAACTTTAAGCGGCATGTACCCGCAGGCAAAAAACGTTCAACATGCCATTACGGAAAATGCTAAAGATTTTATAGCTTGTGACCAGCCTGTGTGGTTTACGGCACAACTAGATCAATTCTTAAAACAAAAGCGGGGTGCAAAATAAAGAGAAACTTTTTGATCAGCTATTCAGGGATTTTAAGGATAAACTTTTCAGGCTTTGTTATAGCTATTGCAATAATAAGGTAGTAGCTGAAGACCTGTTGCAGGAAAGTTTCTCTAAGATCTGGCTGCATCTCGATAAGTTTAAAAAGGAATGTTCCTATAGCACATGGATGTATCGTATTGCTGCAAACACATGCCTTATGAACATTAGGAGGCACAAAAATAACCCGGTTATTTTTAGTGAAGTAATAGCGGATTCAGCAAATTCAGCACCTTATACCGAAGAGCCCATCAACGAATTAAATAGAGCGATTAGTACATTAGAAGAAATTGACCGGATAATTATAAGCATGGTATTACAGGAATTAGGATATAAAGAAATTGGCGAAGTACTGGGTATTACAGAAAATAATGTGGGTGTGAAAGTGCATCGCATCAAAGGACAATTAAAAAAAATATTAGAGAAAAAAGATTACAATGGATAAAGAATTGGAAGAACTCAAAAATATTTTTGGCCAGGGTGATCCACAGTTGGCGAAGAACTTCCGTTTTTCAAAAACCAATGCCAGCAACTCTTTGGGTCAATTAAAGAAAGACCAAATGAAAATGTTGGCGACATTTATCCTTACTGCCTCTTCCATTATTTATATTGATTTTGTGAGTGGCCAGAAAATAGAAACATCCCGACCCGGCTTTTACATTTTATTAGGATGTACCATTTATTATGCATCTCTTCAATTTTTTTTATTTAAAAAATTAAATGCAATCAATCCATCATTGCCGGTTGTAGCATCTATTAAACAACTGGAAAACTATAAAAAAATAAACCAATTTTTTCAAATATATGGAGAATTGATTTATGTAATTGTCCTGAGTTTTGGCGTATACCTGTACATACAACCGATTTTGTTACAATTATCTAATGGAGCGCCAAGCAAGTATTTGGAATATCTTAAATTTATTTGGTTCGCTTATTTGGCCTGGGCATTTGTAAATACATTTTATTTAAAAAGAAAAAGACTTAAAAAGGAAACAGCAATTTTGGAGAAATATATAAATCAATTAGGTAAGGAATGATGTAGCAATCGTTTCCGATTATTAATATGGCAATTCATAAAGGCAGACTTTAAGATGTATTTTAGCGAATAATATTTTCATAAAACCCGGAAGTAATATTTTTTTTATCAACCAGTTATCTTTTCAACCGGAATTTTTCAAAAATAATTTAATTGTACACCTATTTCTCCTCGGCTATTTTATTGATCATTCCCTTAAAAATAAATCCATGAAAAGGCAATACAGCGTACCAATACAATCTACCTAATAAACCCAGCGGTCGAAAGGTTGCCGTTTGTGTGAGCAAATTATTTTTATCAATTTTAAATTCCAGCCAGGCCTCGCCGGGGAGTTTCATTTCAGCATACAACAACAGGCGCCGCTCTTCCTTGTCTGCCAACAACACACGCCAAAAATCTAGCGCGTCACCGGAAACAATTTCTTTTGAGTTTCTTCTTCCTCTTCGCATACCAACACCACCGATAAGTTGATCCATAAAGCCGCGGAGTTTCCAAAGCCAGTTGCCGTAATACCAGCCAGTTTTTCCTCCAATGGACCATATTTTATCAACAGATGTATTGCCTTCTTTGAGCTGCACAGAACGCGTATCTTTAAAACAACCATTCACAGGCACTTCTATAAAATCAGTAAATCCTGCGCTAAATAAATTACTTGTTTGCGCATCTTTCCAACTTGAAAGCACCTGGTTTTGTTCTATTTTATCAAAGGCCAGTTTAATGGAAGTATCATAATCTATGTATTGAATTCCCAGCAATTCACCCAGGTTATTCGGCTTACAAATCACTTCAATTTTCATACTATTTACCAAATTTTTCGCCAGCGCGTAAGACGTCGAAGTAACAAAATACAACCAGTAAGAAGATAATTTCGGCGTCATCACCGGCACAATAATAATGCGTCTTTTCAATCCACGGATCTTTGCAAAACGCAAAAGCATTTCTTTATAACTCAATATATCAGGACCACCAATATCATAGCTTTTATTGTAGGTTTCTTCTTTTCCAATCACGCCAATTAAAAATTCTACGACATTGCGGATAGCTATAGGCTGGCATTTTGTTTTTAGCCATCGGGGCGTAATCATCACAGGCAATTTCTCAACCAGGTCGCGAATGATTTCAAAGGAAGCACTCCCCGACCCTACAATTATGCCGGCCTTTAAAGTAGTAAGCGCAAATTTAGAATTTGATAAAACAGTTTCCACATTTTTTCTTGATGATAAATGTTTCGATAGATCCTCTGCGTTGCTTATCCCGCTTAAATAAATGACTTGTTTGGCGCTGGTTTCTTCAATTCGATTTTTAAAATTAGTTGCACAAATTTCTTCCATACTTTCAAAGTCGCCGCTTTGTGTGGACATAGAATGTATGAGATAATAAGCTACATCAATATCATTGGGAATGGCTTTTAAAGTTTCTTCTTTCAAAAAATCTGTCTCAATTACCTTAAGATTGGCATTCGCATAATTAGTGCTGTTGAACCTGCTTTTATGTCTAACACAACAGATGATCTCATGACCGCCTTCTATTAAAACAGGCAATAATCTCTGCGCAATATACCCGGTTACCCCAGTCA
>JBDTEF010000274.1:0-7500 GCA_039922615.1 Ginsengibacter sp. | reverse complement strand
CTTTCTGTGGTCAGGCCTTGTTAATCAATGCAGTTTACTTTTTACTATTTATCTTTACAAAAAAAACTATGGCGGACAATCAACCACAGGCTCCTAATCAATTGAATATTGAAATTTCTGAAGAAATCTCTGAAGGCAGCTATGCAAACCTTGCAATAATTACGCATAGCCATGCTGAGTTTGTAGTAGATTTTGTAAACGTGATGCCCGGAACTCCTAAAAGTAAAGTAAAGAGTCGCATTATTTTAACGCCAACTCATGCAAAACGTTTCATGAAAGCCATGATTGAGAATGTGAAAAAATTTGAAGAGGTTAACGGAACTATCCAGGATATTGAAGCAGTAGAATTACCGTTGAATTTTGGCGGACCTACTGCCCAGGCATAAAATACAAATTAAATATTAGGAGATTAGATGCTGCCATTGTTAAAAGCATACAAATAAAAAAATAATAATTTTTATTTGCAGTGGTATTCCATGCACGTCTATTAAATAAATTATGATTATTTATCTTTGTTAATGTTTATGTCAATGATTCAACATTATGTTAACATGCTCTTAAAATAGTACCTACCCTATTTAGAATGGTTGCATTATTATGAATCTAAATTAAAAGCTATAATAGTGCTTGTATAACTGTAAATATGGTTTTAACTAACCTGATAAATGTATCTAAATAAAAATCACAAAAATTAATTTGTGATTTTATTTTTTTATTTTTTATTGTGATGCAGCATTTATAAATAATTCGTTGCCTTCCCCATAATGGGATTTTTAACATTTTTTGAAGATGTTATTAACTTCCCATTATATTTGCACTCAAAATTTTAAAACAAATACTCATGAGAAGATTTCTGACCCTCTTTACGGTGATGATGTTAACTACCGTTCTGGCTTTCTCCCAGGCGCGTACTGTTACCGGCACTGTAAAAGATGATTCCGGTGCTCCTGTACCTTTTGCCACAGTAACTGAAACAGGTAGCAGGAACGCTACGACTGCCGATGAAAAGGGAAACTTTACTATTCAAATGAAAAAAGCAGGATCTCTTACTTTTTCTGCAGCTGGTTATACTACCGGTGCTATGAAGGTTTCCGGAGACAAATTAAATGCGACCATTGCACGTAGTGCAGCAGAATTATCTGCAGTAGTAGTTACCGCTGCAGGTATTAAGAGACAAGAAAAAACAATTGGTTACGCTATAAGCCAGGTAGATCCTTCTACATTGCTTCAGAAATCAGAGCCAGATATTCTTAAAGGCCTGCAAGGAAAAGTAGCCGGTGTTGATATCCGCACAGGCCAGGGTACTCCGGGTGCTGCCTCAAGAATACAAATAAGAGGTAACTCTTCATTCTTCGGCGATAACCAGCCGCTGATTATTGTTGATGGTGTTCCATACAGTAATCCTTCAGTTTCTACCTCCGGTGCTTTGACAGGCGGTGGCGCATACGGAAGTGGATTGGCAGATCTTGATCCTAATGATATCGCAAGTATGAACATTTTAAAAGGTTCTTCGGCTGGTGCATTATATGGTTCAAGGGCTTCTAACGGTGTTATTATCATTACTACCAAATCAGGAAGTGCATCAAGGACAAAGAAAGGAACTGAAATTAATTTTAGAAGCTCTGTTTCATTTGAACAGATTTCTAACTTGCCCGATTATCAAAATGCTTTCGGTACAGGCTCTTTGGGAAATGCAAGTAACGCGAATGGCTCATGGGGTAAAGCTTTTGCACCAGGAGATTCTTTGGGAGTTTGGACTTCGATAGGTAAAGCATATCCTGAGTTATATCCTTCAGGAAAAGTTCCTTACAAAGCATATCCTAATAACGTTGCTGACCAGTTTCAAACAGGCCTTGTGACAGAAAATTCTGTTGGGTTTAATACAGGAGATGAGAAAACCAGTTTCGCATTAACAGCATCACAGGTAAATCACTCTGGTTATGTTCCTAATAATAAATATGACCGTACAAATTTAAGTGCAGGGGGAAGTTCAAAATTGGCGATAGGCTTGAATATTAGTGGGAATTTCTCTTACTCACGTTCTAAGCAGGATGGTGGTCTATTCGGTGAAAACCAGGTAGGATCTACCTCATCTCAATTTGGACGAACTATGTTCCTTGGTCGTAGCTGGGATCCAAATGTGCCTTTTGAGGACAAAAATGGCAATAGCATTTCATGGGTAGGTGACCAGGCAGATAATCCAAAATGGGCAGCAAAATATAACAGGCAAACAACTTATGATGAGCGCTTTGTTGCAGGATTTCATGCTGATTTTAATATTAACAAATGGGCAAGAGTTGATTACAACATAGGTAATAACGTATTCTATCTGAATAGAACAGAAGTACAAGAGGTTAGCTCAAGGAATACACCGGGTAGATTGGCAATTGATAATTATAGAAGACAAGAATTAGAGTCTACTTTATTATTATCACTTACACCTAATATCAGCGAAGATTTTTCTCTTAAAACTACATTGGGTACAAGTTATAATCAACGTTCTACCAATGACGAATTAGGTCGCGGTGGTTACAAAGACGGTTCTTCCGGCTACATTGCGCGCGGACTATATACTTTGAATAATTTCGTTGACAAGGACAGGGAAATTTTCAATACTTATTCAAGAAGAAGATTATTTGGAGTGTTTGGAGAATTAACACTTGGATTTAAAAATTATGCGTTCGTAACTGTTACAGGTCGTAATGATATATCTTCTACTTTGCCTGCAAATAACAGGAGTTACTTCTACCCATCTGTTTCCGGATCATTCATTTTCTCTGATGCATTGAAATTAAAAGGTGGAATATTAGATTATGGAAAATTGAGAGCTGGATATGCTAAAGTAGGTAGAGATGCTGATCCATACAATCAGTTCAACGTTTATGTATTGGGTACTACTTTTCTTGGTCAAACTCCTGGATATATAAATCCAAGTGCCAGCAGCGGTGGTGAACTTCAGCCGGAATTTACCAAAGAATTGGAATTGGGTACTCAATTGAGTTTCTTCAAGAAACATTTAGAGTTAGATTTTACTTATTATGATAAAAATTCATCAAATCTATTAGCTGGTGTTGTGGTTCCCGCTTCAACAGGTTATAATAATTTGTATACTAATTTCGGTAGCATTAGTAATAAGGGTGTAGAAATTGAACTTACAGTTCGTCCAATAATGGGAAAAGATTTTACATGGGAAATAAGGAGCGTTTTCACTCAGAATAAAAATATCGTTACCAGCCTTAGAGATGGAATGACAAGTCTTAATCTTGGTGGTGGAACAACTGATGCAACTACACAATTTATTGCAGGCAAGCCATGGGGATCTTTGTGGGGAACTAAAGATCTTAGAGACAGTGCAACCGGACAATTGCTAATTGATCCGAGCACAGGAAGTATGATTGAAGATCCAACTCAACAAATTATCGGTGACCCAAATCCTATATTTAAGTTAGGAATCACAAATACTTTTAGATACAAAGGTTTCTTTTTATCAGCTCTGTTTGATATGACTGATGGTGGTAGTCTCTATTCTGTAACTGTATCTTCTTTACTAGGTAGAGGTGTTACATTGGATACAAGAGATCGTTCTGCTGGTTGGATCATACCAGGTATTTATGGAGACGCTGTTACAGGCAAAGCAATAACTGATGGTGGAAAAACGATTCCTAACCAAGGAAGGATTTCTACTAACGACCTGTATTTTTCTCCTCCAGGTGGTAACACTTTTGCTATCAATACAGCAAGTGAGTGGAATGTATATGACGCGACTGTTTATAGATTACGTGAATTAACATTAGGTTTTGACCTTCCAAAATCTTTATTTAAAAATGTGCCAATCAAATCTGCTACTTTTAGTGTAACAGGCAGGAACCTTTGGTACCTGGCGCCAGGATTTCCTAAACACACCAACTTTGATCCTGAAACAAGTAGTTTTGGTTCATCATCAATTCAGGGTTTAGAATTCTCTGCAGCACCGACTACTAAAAGATTTGGTCTCAACTTAAATGTTACTTTTTAATTGTTTTAAAAAAAATTATTATGCTTAGAAAATTAAAATATATTGTTCCACTAGCTTTGGTTTTTGCCATTAGTTCGTGTTCAAAGTCTTCGTTTGATATAAACGTAGATCCAAATAACCCGGCAAATCTACCTGCCAAAAACCTTCTCCCGGGAATAGAAAAAACACTTGGTGATGCAAGTGCAAGTATAGGTGGTATATCAGAGACCTTAGAAGTGTATATGCATCGCATTACTTGTCGTGAAGCACCCAATGCTTATGGAGTTACCGGTAATAGTGGTTTTGTAGATAATGTCTGGATACCCTATTTAAGTTCCGGGATTACTAATGCAAATATTATCATAGCAAATGCGGTTCCTGTCAATAATTTCCAATATGCCGGTATAGCTAAGTTGCTTAAAGCATTTATGTTTAGCCAGTTAGTTGACATTTTTGGCGATATACCTTTCACAGAGGAAGGAAAACTTACTGAACAGATTCTGAATCCAAAATTTGATGATGATGCGACTATTTATCCTGCTTTAATTACAATGATAAATGATGGGATCGCTGATTTAAATAATCCTGCAGTTAACGTGCTTAAACCAGGAAGCGATGATTTAATATATGGCGGCCAAGTTCCTAAATGGATTAAAATGGCGAATACATTAAAATTGAAGCTTTATGTTCAGCAGTGGAAAGTTAAAGATGTAAAGGCAGATGTTATGGCATTACTGGCTAAGCCTGAAACGCTTATAAGTCAAACTTCAGAAAATTTTCAACTTCCATATAGTGTTGATAATAAAAATCCAGGGTATGCTGATTATAGTGCAGCCCAAAGAACCAAAGATATCAGCCCTTGGTTTTATGAAATAATGAAGGGTTATAATCAAAATATTTTTACAGATATTACAGATCCAAGAATTCCTTATTATTGGTTCAACCAATTGACACCTGATCAGGTTGCAACCAATGATGGCTTTAAAACGGAATACAGAGATGGGCCTTTTGTTTCTATCTATTTTGGTTCTAATGGACCTAATTCCGGATTTGCTCAACAAAATACCCAAACTGTTGCAGGAATATACCCGGTAGGTGGAAAATATGATGATAAATCAGGTAGTGGTAATGCTACTGCCAACAAACTTACTGCTACATCTGCCACTGGAGCAGCTCCTTATCGGTTTATTACATATGCTGATAGATTATACCTTGAAGCAGAAATGATCAATGTTGGTCAGATTCCGGGAGATGCCAGGGCGAAAACGCTCGCAGCTATTAAAGAATCTTTTAACCAGGTTGATGCAGTTGTTTCATTAACTGGAGCTGCCGGAGTACCTAAAATTGTTGGTGTTGGTAATTCACCTGATTCGGCTTATTACGCAAAAGTTATGACGCAATATGATAATGCGAGCACAACCAAGCAATTGGAGATTATCATGACGCAAAAGTGGATTTCAAGTTTTGGAAGTGCGATAGATGCTTATACTGATTATAGAAGAACAGGATTTCCAGTATTATTTAATCCTAATGCAACAGGCGTAGCACAACCTCCGATAGATGGAGATCCAACATTACCTTCACAACCTTCTGTAAAAGTGAGTGCTAACAGAGATTTTCCTTTATCATTACCTTGGCCTTCTGCGGAATTAAATTCTAATTCAAATGCGCCAGCTCAAAAACAGCCAAGTACTTATAAAGTTTTTTGGCAGCCATAATTGTTCATATAAAAAATATTTAAATAATGAAAAGAATACTCACATATTGCATTTTAGCAGCTTTTGTACTGCTTAGTGCTTGTCGGAAATCAGATAATCCCAATATTCCGAAACTTACGGCTGTCTCTGTTCCATTGATTACTATAGACGGTAGTGTTGATGTTACCATTTCCAAGGATGATCCTTTGGCTTTCAAAGGAAAATTTATTGTTGATGAATATTTCAAAAATGGCCCTAAACCGGCAAAATATGACGTAGTTGTTATCAAAAATGATAATAAAGACAATGTCAAGCATATTAAGGATGGTATTACCACTTTTCCAACTTCTGTAGATGTTACCGGTCAACAGCTAACTACTTTATTCAATGCTCCTATTGTTTTGGGCGACAAATTCACCATAGGAGTTGACGTAACTACTGAAGCAGGACAGTTATTTGAAGGTTTCCCAAAACTGGCAGATGCCGAAGCTTACGGTTCCGGGCTGAATGGCCAGGCAGGAGCTAGTACAACAATTAGCTATTCTGCTGTTTGTCCTATTTATATTGAAGACTTCCTGGGTGATGCAACAGTTGTAGATAACTTTTTCTGGGGATCTACTTACCCTGTTACAGTTACAAACCCATCACCTGGTGTTCTGCAAGTAACAGGTGTCAATGAGCAACCTGGTGTATCTGTGCTGATTTATCTTGATACTAAGTATTATACAGCTAAGGTACCTGCGGAAATTATTGATAAAGATGTTTCCGGTTACGTTGGTCCTTATACCAATCTGAAAATGGATGGTAAAGGTTCTGTAGATGCCTGCAAACTATCGATAAACTTAAGTATTGCCTGGACTGTAGACCAGGGAGGATTTGGAACAGGACCCTGGATTTTAAAAAAGTAATTTACATTAATAATTTATTTGAAGCCGTCCGGTAAAATGGACGGCTTTTTTTATTATATGCAGGAATACTGTCGTTATCCTTTAAAACGCTACCTATAAAATTCCTACCTTTGCGTAATTTTTAAAAAGATCAGAGGGTTTAAATGACAAAGAAATATCAGGAATACAAACAGTTGGATCTTGCTCAAATAGGAACCGATATACTGGCAGAATGGGAAAAAGAAGATACTTTTAAAAAAAGTATTTCGGACCGAGATGGTCACATTCCATTTGTTTTTTATGAGGGTCCGCCGAGTGCCAATGGCATGCCTGGTATTCATCACGTGATTGCCAGGACATTAAAGGATTTAGTTTGCCGGTATAAAACAATGCAGGGTTTCCAGGTGCATCGTAAAGGTGGTTGGGATACGCATGGCTTACCCGTCGAACTTGGCGTAGAAAAATTACTTGGGATCACAAAAGAGGATATCGGCACAAAAGTATCTGTGGAAGAATACAATGCTACTTGCAGGAGAGAGGTTTTAAAGTATAAAGACAAGTGGGATGACATTACAAAAAAGATGGGTTATTGGGTAGATCTCGAGAATCCATACATAACCTTCGAAACGAATTACATAGAAACATTATGGTGGTGCTTAAAAGAACTATATAAAAAAGGCTATTTATACCAGAGTGTAAGTATACAGCCATATAGCCCAGCCGCCGGAACAGGATTGAGTTCTCATGAATTGAATCAACCGGGTACGTATAAAGATGTAAAAGATACCAGTGCGACAGCGATGTTTGAAGCCATAAAAGCAGAAAACAGTGAATTTTTATTCAGTACATCAAAGGGAAAGGCAGTTTATTTCCTGGCATGGACCACCACACCATGGACACTTCCTTCCAATTTAGCATTGAC
>JBDTEF010000273.1:0-3614 GCA_039922615.1 Ginsengibacter sp. | reverse complement strand
TTTAGGTATAATAGCAAATAAAAATATTGCCTTAATAGATTAATTACAATTATCATTTGGATAGTTAACTCTCCGGAAATTATCTCTGCGTTTACTTTCGGCGCAAAAAGTAAACTTTTTTAAATTTGAAAACTTTGCTTCAGAAATACCTTCTTCTTAGATTTTGATTCATTAGACGTCATTAAAGAATAGTTTTAAATTTACCAGGTGCAAATTGTATTATCAAATAATACCTCAATTCTTCAAACGATTTTTATTCCAGCATTCCCATAAAACAAAACCCCGGAAAATCCGGGGCAGCTTAAACAACATGACAAATTCTTTAAGTTCTTACCTATTTGTTTACTACAACTTCGTGATCTTATCATTGATCATAACCCTACCATCACGCATAACAGATATAAAATACATTCCCTGTGCCAATGAATGAATATCCACCATTTGCGTTTCAGCTGTAGCCTGCTTTTTCACCATTTGCCTTCCCGTAACATCTGTCAATACAATCACATCATTTACTTTGATATTGCGAATGGTGATAGAACCAGAAGTTGGGTTTGGATAAACATTTGGCAATAACGATGAGGAAAAATTGACTGAACGCACATCTGAATATTTTTGGCTTCCATCAAAATCAGTGGTTAGTAAACGATAATAATTAATTCCGCAAACCGGATTATTATGCACGGCCTCATAATTACTATTACTTCCTTTTGGTGTGCAACTATAAATAGATTGAAAATTATTTGCATCGGTGCTGTGCTGTACAGACATAGACGCTATGTTACTTTCCACGCCTGATTCCCAATTGATCTTTACGGCATCACTGCCAGATTTTTGCGCAGTAAAGCTTTTCAATTCTATAGGTGCAACAGCACAATCTAATGTATCTCCTGTTATTGTCCAGGCATAAGTTGTAATAAGTTTTGTCCGGGCATTTACTGCCTTACAGTATTTGAGTCCACCAGCACCGAGAGGCACTTGATTTTTTGGTGTTTGAGAAGCCCAACCAATGAGCGTATTATCATAATTTGCCGTGCTTAAGCCAGATGAATCCAACATTTTGGTCATATAATCAACAGCGTTAATTTTCCAATTGCCTAAATTTTGATTAAAGGATTTTGCTCCATTAAACATAAATTTCATATTTGTAACAGAGCCCGTATTCCAATTGCTTATATTTTGATTAAAGGATTTTGCATCCTCAAACATATCATACATATACAACACCGAAACAGTATTCCAACTACCTATTTCTCCGTTAAATGAATTTGCCTCATAAAACATACTACCCATATCCGTTACAGCACCGGTATTCCAGTTGCTTAAATTTTGGTTAAAAGAGGTTGCACCACTAAACATAGAGGACATATATTTTACTAACCCTGTATTCCAGTTTCCTATATTTTGATCGAAAGAGATAGCTCCGGAAAACATATAACCCATGTCCGTAACTGAAGCCGTATTCCAATTGCCTATATTTTGATTGAAAGAAGTCGCCCCATAAAACATATTGCTCATATTATTTAAAGACCCGGTATTCCACCCGCCTATATCCTGGTTAAAGGAATTAGCATTCGCAAACATAGCATTCATCTCCGTTACTGCACCCGTATTCCAATTGCCTATATTTTGATTAAAAGAAGCTGCACCAAAAAACATTCTATACATAGAGGATACCTTTTCGGTATTCCAATTCCCAATATTTTGATTAAAGGAACTTGCTTTATCAAACATAGAAGTCATACTCATTATAGTTCCTGTATTCCAGGTATTGAGGGCAGAAGCCGCAGCTCCTAAAGGATTCAGACTGGTACAACCGGAAAACATAGCGTACATTTCTGTCATACCGGAAAGGTCGGGCGCATCGGTAGCGGTGATATTTAAATTTTTGCATCCGGAAAATGCATAGATCATAGTTTTCCACACATTGGTACCCCATTGGCTTATCTCAATAATTTTATCTTTATCCCCGGTATTATTGAAAGATATGGATTCAAATGGACCCTTGACGCTAACAGTATAAATACCTGCTACAGCGTAATTGTGGGTAGCATTACTTAATTCATCGGTATTCGCGCTCCCATCACCCCAATTCACCTGGTAAATAAATCCATTACTGTAAACCGGTATGGTAATGCTTTCATTGGCAGTAGTTGTTTTCCATTTGGTAATAAAATCCGGCTTTCTTTGGGCAAATGTTGTACTTATCGAAACCAATAAAATAACTAATAATAAAAATATAATTTTTTTCATGTTGTAGGTTTTTAATTAAGAGTGGCATAGTTGAATGATCGATGATGATTTATCTTATGACAAATTTAAATCTATACTCCTATTCATACATAGTACAAAATCGACATCTTTATAATTAAATGGTTATTGTACTTTTAATCCAGGCTTGTAAAGTCAAAAACATATTAATTACTATTGTAATACGCAAGAAAATCTACAGAAAAAATTTTGTATGTATATTATTTTTGAAAATTAAATGAGCTATGATGTTGAAATTGATGAAACAATTATCATTCAATAGAAATAATGATGTGTAGTAGATTCGGAAGAAATTTTAAACTTTTCCATTCAAATAAAAATGATTCTTTTCAACAATTAAATAATTTGCCATTAATTAGATAAACAAAATAACTTCAATATTTTGATCAGCATTCCTAATAAAACAAATCCCCGGTGAAAATCCGGGGATACTGTAAAAAATAAAAAATTTATTATACTTTAGAATTTTATGAGTTAGAGCTTTATAATTTTTTCATTCAATACCAATTCCCCATCTCGCGTGACAGACATAAAATACATTCCCTGTGCCAATGAATGAATGTCGAGAATTTGTGTTTCAGTAGATGCCTGCTTTTTCAGCATTTGCCTGCCCGCAACATCTGTCAATACTATCACATCACCTGATTTGATATTACGAATTGTGATAAACCCCGAAGTCGGGTTAGGAAATACATTAGGTATTAAGGAGGATGAAAAATTAACCGACCTGATAGCTGAATACTTTTGACTGCCATCCAAGTCAGTTGTTAGTAATCTATAATAATTATTACCGGCAACCGGATTATTATCCAGCACTTCATAACTACTATTGCTTCCTTTTGGTGCGCAACTATAAATAGATTGCCAATTATTTGCATTGCTGCTGTGCTGTATAGACATAGAAGCTATGTTACTTTCCACGCCTGATGTCCAATTGATATGCACTGCATCACTGCCTGATTTTTGTACTGTAAAACTTATCAATTCTATGGGAGCAACAGAACAATCTAATGTATCGCCAGTAATTATCCAGCCATAAGTTGAGATAAGGGTAGCTCGCGCATTTTCACCTTTACAATATTTAAGGTTAAATGCACCAAGTGGTACTTTATTTTTAGCTTTTTGAGCAGCCCAGCCTATTAGTGTATTATCATAATTATTCACGCTAAGCCCGGAATAATCAAGCATAGTCTCCATATCGGTTACTGCAGTAATATTCCACTTGCCAATATTTTGATTAAAAGAAATGGCTCCATAAAACATGAAACTCATATCCGTTAAAGCACTTGTATTCCAACTGCCTATATTTTGATCAAAAGAAATTGCTGCAGAAAACATAGTAT
>JBDTEF010000272.1:0-3759 GCA_039922615.1 Ginsengibacter sp. | reverse complement strand
CGGGATTCGATGTTGCACCGGAACGTTTTAATAGCTGCATAATTAATAACAAGCTAAATATAGTTAAGGGAACAATTGGCAAAGGAGCGCTTCCCTTTGCGGATAGTACATTTGATGCAATAATACTTAACGAGGTTTTTGAGCACCTAAATACAAATCTAATTGATGTTATTACTGATATAAAGAGGATCTTAAAAATGGGCGGCAAACTTTTTATCTCTACGCCAAACTTAAAATCAATGGTGGGTATAAAAAACTTTCTTTTACATGGCAAGGCTTACAGTTGCTGTGGTGAACTTTATGAGGAATACAACAAAGTAGCTAAATATGGCCACATGGGCCACGTACGGGAATATACACCTCGGGAGGTTATTCTATTTTTAAACAAAATGGGCTTTAGCGTTGAAAAATTAATTCATAGGGGGAAATATCCATTAAAATATAGGATTTTTGAAATTTTGTCCCCTGGTTTAAAACCTTTTTTTAGTGTTGTTGCCGTTAAAAATCAATAATTGTGATTTCAATAGTAATCCCTCTGTATAATAAAGCTGCTTTCATTGCCGAAGCAATATATTCGGTAACATCGCAAACATCGGAAGATTTTGAGATTGTCGTTATAAACAATGGCAGTCTCGGTTATTCGCTAAAAATCATACAATCTTTGAAAGATTCAAGAATATTGATAATGCCCAACAGGACTTGGACGATATAGTTTATGTGGAAATGGATGTATTAAATAAGACGTTAAAAACGGATGAAGTGGTTGGACCCGTTGAAGCAGTTAAAACAGTGAGTGATCTTTTTTTGCCAGATGCAGGAACTGTTTTCGAAGTAAATTCAATTTTAGAAAGTGAGCCTGAAAAAGTAAAAATTGGTCCTTATGGTGACGGCTGGATGGTTAAAGTGAAAGTAGATAATGTGGATGATGTGAATCCTTATGAATGCTGCTGCCTATAAGGAACTTGTTTCTTAAGAAGAGATTTATGAATAATGAAAAGATTTCAATAAAAATGTTTATACCAGGCATCGCGTGGTTTTTAATTGTAGCAGTTCTTGTCTTTATGCCAGGTGATGATGTACCTGATGTTGGCTTTAATTTTATGCAAATTGATAAATTAGTACATATCTGTATGTTTGGTGGACTTACTTATCTCTTTTCTATACCTTATTTGAAATCAGGAATTTCGCTAAGAAAAAAGAAAAAGTCATTTCTCATTATTTCTATCCTATTTATTGCGTGGGGATTGGGAGTAGAATTTATCCAAAAATATTTTGCTTATCATAGAAGCTTCGACCTGCTTGACTGGGCAGCTGATACGATAGGTGTTACCATCGCTTTTGTCCTCTTGCAGAAATTGGCCAAAAAAAGATCCCTTAGCCGTGAAATTTAATGCTGATTCAAAAATGAATTTATTCTCACCCCTGCATTGTCACGTATATTCTCATAGAAGAAATTGTAGTCAGCGATATGATAGTTTTTTGTTTTAATAAATATACTTCCTAAAAACCGGGGTTTATTTACCCATAAAACATTCCCATGTATTTGGGCTTGCACAAGACCCGGAATGAGTTTATTAAAATTGCGCAGCATTCCTCCTTTATTTAATGTAGCAGGTGCCATCGTGGTATCAGTAGACCAGGTCAATGGGTTTATTACAATTGCCTTACGCGTTTCCTCTTGCACAAAGGGAGCAATATAACCTTCCTCGAACGTACGCCATGTAACAAAACAACCTGTAGCAGAAGAATCTTTACATGGCTTGATCGCTGTAAAATAATCAGTAAATACAGGTAAGCCGATGATATATGCTGCAACTAATTGTTTTTCTAATGGTTTGTTTTCAAAGAATTCCCTTAACAACCTTCCTGCATGAAGTGTACCCTGGCTGTGGGAGGCGATAATAATTGGCCGGCCATGATTCTCATATTTCAAATAATATTGGAATGCTGCTTTTACATCTTTGTAAGCCCTGTCCAATGCTTCTTTTGATGATTGTTTATCATCAGAATAAAAAGCAGCAATGTTTGCCTGCCTGTATCTTGGCGCATATACCCTGCAATACCTGTTGAAGACACTCGCCTGGTAAAGAATAGCGGAATTGTCCGTTTTTTTATTTAATGCTTTATCATCAATGTTTGCATTCCACCCCATGGCCATTTTGTCATCGGTATAGGTGGTGGGATAAATAAAAAATACATCGGCCAGGGAATCTATTCTTTGGTCCGGGGCATTTGAGGGTATTTGATCTGATGGATCTTTCTTCAATGGATGGGCTGCCCAGTTATTCAAATTTTTATAATCAACTGGTTCATTTGGTGATATGGTGGGGTTATTCCTCAAAGAGGGCGTTATTCTATTACTGCAGGACGTTAGTAAAAAAATCCCGAAAATTAAAAAAAGCCATATAAATAGTTGATTTGATAACTTTGTTTCGTAAATTGACATTTGCGAAATTACATCCTGAATCTTTACTTAAAACCTTAAATAATGAATATTCCTTCAGTAGATTTATCAAAATTCACACATGGTAGTGCAGAAGAGAAAGCTGAATTTGTACAGGAGCTAGGCAAAGCCTATGAAGAAGTAGGATTCGTGGCTGTAAAAAATCATGGAATCCCGGATGAATTGATTGCTGATCTTTATAAATATGTTCAACAGTTTTTTTCGTTACCCTCGGATAAAAAGCGGTCTTATGAAATTCCTGAATTGGCTGGACAGCGTGGTTATACTTCTTTTGGAAAAGAACATGCAAAGGGCAGTGATGCACCGGATTTGAAAGAGTTCTTTCAATACGGTCAGATAGTACCTGAAAACCATCCGCTGAAACCCGAATACCCCGATAACGTCCAAGTGGCTGATATAGATAGGTTCAATGATACATTTTATAAAGCTTACCGCGCCTTTGAAAAGTCTGGGAAGTCATTATTGCAGGCTATCGCGCTATACCTTCACCTGGATGAGCACTATTTTGATAATTATGTGGAAGAAGGCAATTCTATCGTGCGAGCCATTCATTATCCGCCCATAACACAGGAACCTAAAAGTGCCATAAGAGCAGAACAGCATGAAGATATCAACCTGATTACTTTACTGGTAGGGGCTTCAGCAGGTGGATTAGAAATCCTTTCCAAAAATAACGAATGGGTAGGTGTAACTTCTTTACCGGACCAAATTGTCGTGAATGTCGGTGACATGCTGGAACGTCTTACTAATAATAAATTAAAAAGTACTACACATCGTGTAGTAAACCCGCCCAGAGATCTTTGGCATACTTCACGTTTTTCTATTCCCTTCTTTCTGCATCCAAAATCTGCCATGAGTCTTGCTGCATTGGAAGAATGTGTAGATGAGAATCATCCTAAAGCGAATGATGATATTACTGCCGGGGAATACCTTGATGAGAGGTTAAGAGAAATAGGATTAAAAAAATAGGTAAAAACAAAATTCCTTTTATTAGATTTATGTTTAGCTGGTTATTTATATAGAAGAAACGGCATTCCATCCGGCTTCATTTAATGAATGGAAATATTAGTGTGGTATCTATGGCATATTATTTCTACGCTTTGTGAATATTAGTAGACTATTAATAATGCTTTCCAAATACCTAAGATTTTACCTCCCGAAATCATCCTGCACCCTCACTATATCTTCTTCATCACTTGGTTTATCAACATCGCTATGTTGCCATATTTCTGCAATTACAGCCCATTTGTCAATACCGACCAGTCTATGCCTCTCTCCTTCTCCCAAAACGATGA
>JBDTEF010000271.1:0-6119 GCA_039922615.1 Ginsengibacter sp. | reverse complement strand
AAATATTCATTACATCAATCCATAATTCACCACCCTTCTAAGGTACTTGTTATTTTGAAATATCCATGTTACTTCATAGCTCTCTTTCTTTCCCTTGCTAAAAAGGTATAAGTATTTTAAGTAACCGGTTTTGGATCTGTATATCGCATTGGTCGTACGTTTGACGCCGTCACTGATATAAGTCAGGTTTACATCATACAAATCAGAATAGGCTTCTTTTGGAATTGAAACTGTATCTCTGCCAACAATTAATGAAATATTAGTAATATGATTTTTGGGGATGTAACCATAATTACCAAAATAAGTTTTCTTATCTATTTTAATAAGGTATTTATCATCAAAAGTAAGCTTGTGGCCGGCTGTATCAAATGGAGCTGTTCTTATGATGGCCTTAATGCTATCACCGTCAAACTCCATAAAATCAATGCCGGAGGATGAATTAGTTAATTTGGTTAAACCTTCTTTGGCGACACTCTCACCTATTCCTCCCAGGGTAAAAGCCGCAAGATCTGCACGGAGATTGGGTTCTCTCAATTTTTCAAAAGATTCCACTTTCTTTCGGGTATCAGTATAATCCAGGTAAGTTTGAGCACTGCAATATCCTGATAGAAAGGTCGTTAAAACAATAAAGAGGTATTTCATTTTCACAGGCTGATAAATTATTTTTATTGTTGAACAGTAGGATAACCTTTAGATATCCAGTCAGTTTTTATATTCTGGGGCAGGTTCAGTAAATGGAAATTCGTAAATTTCATTTCTTTTAGTGCAGTAAGGGCAGGCCTTACATTTGGGCAATGTGCAAATGGGCAACACCCGCAATAGATCACAATATTTGCATCTTTGGGAAGTTTGCTTATTTCTTCTTTAAAATTATCAAGATTTTCACTATCATTGGTCATTCCAATATCTATAGAATGTGGAATAATGGCGCCGGGACCAACACTAATAATAACAGGCAAATTTTTATTTTCAGAAAGCTTTTGAGCCAATAGTGCAGGTTCAATTAGTTGATCTTTTGTCCAGTTTTCGGGTTGCTGTGCCTGTCCTGAATTACAGCCTAACATGAAAAGGACAGCTAAAAAGAAGATCGATACAGGATTACTTTTTTTCATAAATGATAATGTTTTAGAACAGTTTAATTCTGAAATAATGAACATCTAACAAATTTAAAACTTATCCATTAATTGTAATTTGCTTTAACTTTTTGCATTCTTTTTACGGCGCTTATCTTTCTCAAATTTTTTGAAAATATCGGTTGAAAATTGCACTGTACCATCGCTACCTGTTTGTCCGCGAAGGAAAAGGCTGGACCCTGTTTTCTCATTTGTGCCTGTTTTTTCCGCCTTGAATCCTTCAGGTCTTCTTTTCAAATTACTTAAAGGAATTTGCAGACTAAGATCTGTACCACCACTCATGCCATAAACTCCTTCAACAAAAAAATTGAAAGCACTGGATGCTATTTCCATTCTTGGGATAGTCACATTGTTATTGGAAATTTGCAAATTATTTTTTATTTCGGCAAAAGTGATGTTTTGAAGATTGCGGTTTTTAAAGATGACATCCTGGATTTTCATCAATGGTTCATAATTGGTAAGCGCACCATTTTTCAATGAAAAATCTACCGTGCTTGTGGTAGACTTTGGCAACAATTTTCCATCATTATTTAAACCAAATCCTGCTATGACCTTCGCAGAAAAATTACCCTGGAGATTCTGCGCCGTTATGCCCGATTGACCAAAATTTTCAAATGCTGTAAATAATTTTTTCACATCTACATTAGTGATGTTCGTATTAATAGCTGCCTGGTGATAATTGGTTTTTGAATTGGTCAGAGAGCCATTCATACTTACTTTACCATTTCCAAACCCCAACTGTACATTATTGATTACATATTTCTGAGGCAAAATTGACATATCAGCCACGACATTACTGGCTAAGAATTTTTTATAAATGAGCTGGCCTGTATTTACTTTTACATTTACACTTCCCCTGTAAAATATTTCATCAATCATTTTTGCAAGATTCCCTAATGATCCTTTCTTCTTTTTTATTTTTTTGGCTTGTGGCGGCGAAAGCAAATACATGAACGAACCCAGGTTCAACGATGGAGAATAAACATTCCATTGAATATTTATTTTATCCGGAGTTGTATTTACCAACGATAATAAGTTATTGGCATTGCCATTCATGGTTATTTTACTACCTGCGAAAGTTGTCTGCAAATTTTCAATTTTCACATTAGAATTCTGAAATAATATTTTTCCGTTTACAGATTTCATTTCTGTATTGCGTGGAATGTATAAAATGGTGCCATCATTCAAATTAATCTCTCCATTCAAAAACGAATTTGAATTACTATTTTTTATTATTGGGCCTTTATAAGTAAGATTTGCATGTACAGTTCCGCTTTTTAATTCCATTACATTACTTTCTAAAAGATCATTTAAGGTGCTCATTGGAAAATCCGACTTTAGATCTGCGGTCAATAAAGGGGTAAAAAGATTTTGAATCTGGATATTTTTTGAAGTGACGGGAAGACCATTCCATTCTCCTGAAAAGTCATTAATGACAATTTCAGAATTAGGATCTTTTTTAGGCAATCCTTTTTCGACATCATTGGTATAATATCCGGAAAAAGTTGCCTTACTGAAATTTAAAAATCGGGTGTTTAATTGTGCATTATCAACATTCCACCTTGCAACAATAGTGGGGTCGCCATGTTTTAACGGACCTTCCAGGATAACGTCTGCATCTATTTTTTTATCAATATCAGCAATAGATAAGGCACGAGATATTTTATCGGTAAGTATTTCTTTTACCAACGAATATTGAATTTGTTTGGTAATTACTTTTAAATAAAATTGTGGGTCTGCAGCTGAAGCAGCGAGTTCAAATTTCGCATTAATATTGAATGGCTGACCGGCAATCTTCACGTCAATATTATCTGCAATAAGTTGTTGCAAAGGCAAATTAAATTTTAAATCGAAATTGCCGGAGAATGTTTTTCCCCTCGCAAAACTTCCATTGGGCAAGTTAAAAGCTAAATTTTTTATCAGGAAGTCAGCGTCATTGTCAAACATCAACAAGGAATCTTTTTGATTTAATTTGGTTTTCAAATCATTAACGACAATATCATATAATTTCTCCCGCTTTCTATCATCAATTATTAATTCCACATTCTTCAAAACGATGGACTTTAAATCCAGTGGTTTATTCGAAGTATCCTTACCTGTTTGATTATTTTTTTTTGAATTGAATAAATAGGTATTACTATAACCGGTAGAATCCGTATAGAGGTAGACACCCCCGTTTATTATTTTTATGCCGTTGATCGCAAAATCTTTTTTAATCAATTTAGCAATGCTCAGTTTGGCAAATACCTGCTCTGCTTTAAAAAGGGCATGATGATGATTGGCATACATAGAATCAGTAACCATTACATTCTTCAACAAAACAGACATAGCCGGAAAAGACCCAAATAAACTAATATCTACATCACCTACAGCTATATTTCCATTTATCTTTTTGCTAAATTCTGCAGTTACTTCTTTAATGATGGATTTTTTATTGATTGAGACATAAATCATCACGCCAATGTAAAGAACAACTAAGAGGCCAATGAAGACAAGGAAGCCCCTTAAAAAATATTTTTTAAATTTTTGCACGAGTAAAGCTAATGTGAAAATTTGGAATAAAATGATTGAGTAATATATGGAGAAAGCGCATCATTGAAATTCATTTGAGCCAGCCATTATCAATCAAAATCTTCCTCGTCAATAATCAATGAAATGCTTTCCCGGAAAGACTTTCCTGCATAGAAAAATATTTTTTAGCAGAAATTTATTTCATTAGTAATCTATTATGCAAAAAATTTTACAAGCAAATTTTGATTGTCTGCTGTAAAATTTCGTACTCAAACAGCTTCGAGAATGAAGCCAAATGTACTGCCAATATCAGTTTTGCTTCTCACATGTATCGTATCACCATGCGCTTCTATAATATGCTTCACAATGGATAATCCCAACCCACTGCCGCCAGCCTTGCGTGCGCGGGCCTGGTCTGTTCTGTAGAATCTTTCAAATATGCGGTGTAAATGTTCTTCTGCAATACCGTAGCCGGTATCACTAATTTCTATAAGGATCTTTTTACCATCTATATTATACGCGCTTCCTTCGATCAGGCCTTTTTGCTTACCATATTTAATGGCATTATCTACGAGATTAATGATCACCATTCTTATTTTCTCTTTATCGGCATATACCGTTAAAGGATCAAGGCAACCTTCTTTGATCAAACATTTTATGGTTTTGCTTTCCGCTTTTATAGAAAGTGTTTCAAATACTTCTTTGATCAAATCCTGGATAACAAATTTCTGCCGGTTCAATTTTAATTCACCACTTTCCAGTTTCGTTATCTCGTCAAGATCTTCCACAAGGTTTACCAGCCTGTCTACATTTTTAGATGCATTACCTAAAAATCTTTCATTGACATCCGGGTTATTCAATGCACCATTCAGCAAAGTATCTACATATCCCTGTATGGCGAAAATGGGCGTTTTCAATTCATGTGATAAATTGAGCAAAAACTCCTTTCTAAAAATTTCATTTTGCCGGAGGGTTTCCAATTCTGCTTTGTGCTGAACGGCCCATATCTCCACCTCTTCGTTTACTTCTTCGATGGTATTTTGGGGGAGGATATTTTTAAAATAAAATTCTTCTTTTTTGCTTGCTTTTGTCTGGTAAATGAGCTTATAAATCAGTTTTATTTTACGATAGATAAAGCGCCGGATCGTATAAAAAATGATAAAATAGGCCACCAAAGTGAGTATTAAAAAAAATACCAGTGAAGGCACCCAAAGCTCGCTATAACCATAAACTGCAATACTGGCCAATACAGAAATAGGAATACAGGAAACCAATGCTGCCTGTTGCGGAGAAAAGTTTTTTTTATTAAACATATTATTTATGAAATAGCCGGATCGAAACAAATACTACCATCCCAGGATCCAGGCAAAGATCAATGGCGCCACAATAGTAGCATCACTTTCTACAATAAATTTAGGTGTGTGAATGTCCAGTTTACCCCACGTTATTTTTTCATTGGGAACGGCGCCGGAATAAGATCCATAGGATGTGGTTGAGTCAGAAATCTGGCAGAAATAACTCCAAAAAGGAACATCTTTCCACTCAAGATCCTGGTACATCATAGGTACGACGCATATCGGAAAATCGCCCGAAATACCACCGCCTATCTGAAAGAATCCAAGTCCTTTACCTGTCGACAATTCCCGGTACCATTCAGTCAATCGTGCCATATATTCAATACCACTCTTCATCGTACTGGCTTTCAATTCTTCTTTGATAACGTAAGAAGCAAAAATATTTCCCATCGTGCTATCTTCCCATCCCGGTACCACTATCGGAATATTCTTTTTGGCTGCGGCGAGCATCCAACTATTTTTTGGGTCTATTTCATAATACTGCTCTAATACACCACTTAAGAGCATTTTGTACATGTATTCATGTGGAAAATATCTTTCACCGGCTTCTTCTGCGTCTTTCCATATTTTATGAATATGCTGTTGTAACCTTCTAAATGCTTCTTCTTCGGGAATACAGGTATCTGTAACGCGGTTGTAATGGTTTTCCAGCAAATCCCACTCATCCTGCGGGCTAAGATCACGATAATTGGGCACTCTTTTATAGTGACTATGTGCCACCAGGTTCATGATATCTTCCTCAAGATTCGCACCAGTACAACTAATGATAGCTACTTTATCCTGGCGGATCATTTCTGCAAGTGAAAGCCCCAATTCAGCGGTACTCATGGCACCTCCAAGGGAGACAAGCATTTTACCACCTTCGTCTAAATGAGTTACATAACCTTTGGCTGCATCCATTAGAGCGGCTGCATTAAAATGGCGATAATGATGTTCGATAAATTGAGAAACGGGACCCTGCATAATTGAGTTATATTTTAAAATGACTAATTTTTTTGTGGTTGCAAAAATACAGATTTATTAGAGGAGGAAAAATGATTGGGCGGGGGTAATTTCCTATAGAATTCTCAACAACCGAAAAAGAAATTTATAATGGAATTTTTCAGCCGTTGTTGAAGTT